>CBCOYO010000011.1:0-40167 GCA_965114465.1 uncultured Lachnospiraceae bacterium | reverse complement strand
AGGCAGCATTACAGGAACTTTTTATTCAGCATAATACGGCGCGCTTTAATGTTGTGGCGGCAGAGGAACGCAATAATGAAGCGGAACAAGGATTTGACGCGTTAAAGGCAGAGCAGTTGGAAATAGAGCAGAAAGTACGAGAAATCAATATAGATAAGGAGTCTGTTTTTCATGAGTTAAAGACTTCCGAGGAGCAGGAGCGAGAGATTGAGGAAGATGTCGATACTTGTCAGAAAGAATTGGAGAGTTACCGTGAGGAAGAAGCCGCAAAAACCAGCAGCGTCAGCGAATGGGAAGTAGAGTATTCTAAGATGCTGCAAAAGCAGGAATTTGAACAGACCAATTTAGAGCGTATTGAAAGTGAACTTAGCAGCTATCAAGAGGAACTTGCAGAAGTAGCAGCGAATTTGGAAACAGGGATTGCGGAAATAGAGAATAAAAAGCACAGTATTGAGGATATCGAAAAGACAATCCAAAATTCCCACACCACACAGTCTGAAGCAGAACTTGCTTTAAAGGAAAAACAGCAGGCAAAGGAGGATTTTTCACAGAAGCAGAAGACATTTTTCAGTAGACGGGAGGAAATTTCCGAACGAAAAAATGCGCTGGATAAGGAAGTCTACAGATTGCAGTCACAGAAAGAAAAGCTAGAGGAGCAAATTGAATCACAGATAAATTATATGTGGAATGAGTATGAGATTACGCTAAACAGCGCCGCCGCACTGCGCAATCCGCAGATGAACGATATTCCGGAACTGCGCAGGCTGGTGAATACTGTGAAAGATGATATACGGAAATTAGGCGATGTCAATGTCAATGCGATTGAAGATTTTAAAGTTTTGATGGAACGTTATACATTTTTAAAGAACCAGCATGATGATTTAATCGAAGCGGAGAAAACATTGGAGGGGATTATCCAAGAACTGGATACAGCAATGCGCAGGCAGTTTGCAGAAAAATTCGAGGAAATCAAACAAGAGTTTGATAAAGTGTTTAAGGAATTGTTCGGCGGCGGAAAAGGAACTCTGGAACTAATCGAAGATGAGGATATTTTGGAGGCGGGGATTCGGATAATCGCACAGCCGCCGGGGAAAAAGCTGCAAAATATGATGCAGCTTTCCGGTGGGGAAAAGTCTTTTACAGCAATCGCACTATTGTTCGCAATTCAAAATCTCAAACCCTCTCCGTTTTGTCTGCTTGATGAGATCGAAGCGGCTTTGGACGAACAAAATGTTAGCCGTTTTGCCAAATATTTGAATAAGCTGACAAAAGGCACACAATTTATTGTAATTACCCACAGACGTGGTACAATGGAACAGGCGGATCGCTTATATGGCATTACTATGCAGGAAAAAGGGGTATCGACTTTGGTAAGTGTAAATCTTGTGGATAGTGAGTTGGAGGATTAAGGAGGAATATAAATGGCAGAAGGGAAAAAAGGATTTTTTAGTAGGTTGAAGGAGGGGCTTGCTAAGACGCGCGACAATATTGTGGCAGGAATTGACGCGGTTTTTTATGGGGCTTCGGAGATAGACGACGATTTCTATGAGGAATTGGAAGAAACCCTGATTATGGGGGATATCGGTGTAAATGCTACAAATGATATTATGGAACGTATGAAGGAGGAAGTGAAGAAGAATCATCTTAGGCATCCTTCAGAATGTAAGCAGCTTTTGGTGGAAAGCATTAAGGAGCAGATGCGAGTAGAAGAAACTGCTTACGAGTTTGAACATAAACAGTCTGTAATCTTTATTATCGGTGTCAATGGGGTGGGCAAAACGACTTCGGTTGGCAAGCTTGCAGGCATATTAAAAGCGCAAGGCAATAAAGTGCTAATAGCAGCGGCGGATACATTCCGTGCGGCAGCAGGCGATCAGCTTGCAGAGTGGGCGCATCGTGCGGGCGTGGATATGATTGGCGGCACGGACGGCGCAGATCCGGCATCAGTAATTTTTGATGCAGTGAATGCGGCAAAGGCGCGGAATGTGGATGTGCTAATTTGCGATACGGCGGGAAGACTTCACAATAAGAGGAATTTAATGGAAGAATTAAAAAAGATGAATCGTATTATTGACAGAGAATTTCCTAATGCGCATAGGGAAAACTTAATTGTGCTGGATGGAACGACTGGTCAGAATGCGCTTGCACAGGCAAGGGAGTTTGGTGAGGTGGCGAACTTGACCGGGATTATTTTAACGAAAATGGATGGTACTGCAAAGGGCGGCATTGCCGTTGCGATACAGTCAGAATTAAATGTTCCTGTGAAATATATCGGTGTAGGTGAAACCATTGACGATTTGCAAAAGTTTGATGTGGATGACTTTGTCAATGCATTATTTGATATGAAACCGGAGCAGGAATCAGATGTTTTATAATATGTATAAAAATTTTAAAATCACAAATTATAGATAGGGGGATTGTATTATGGCAGAGATGTTGACGCTTGAGAAATTCGAGGAAGCATCAGAAATTGTTAAAAAAGTTACATCAGAAACAAAGTTGATTTACAGTGATTTTTTAAGTGCACAGACGGAGAATAAGGTGTATTTAAAACCAGAAAATATGCAGTTGACAGGCGCATATAAGCTGCGTGGCGCATACTATAAGATTAGTACGCTTTCAGAGGAAGAACGCGAAAAAGGTCTGATTACAGCTTCGGCGGGAAATCATGCGCAGGGTGTGGCATATGCAGCAAAAAAATATGGCGTGCACGCGTCCATTGTAATGCCAACAACAACGCCTTTAATGAAAGTTAACAGGACAAAAAGTTATGGTGCGGAAGTGATTTTAAAGGGGGATGTGTACGACGAGGCATGTGAGTATGCATACCAGCTTGCCGACGAAAAAGGGTATACGTTTATTCATCCGTTCGACGATCTGGCGGTTGCTACTGGTCAGGGAACGATTGCAATGGAAATATTTAAGGAACTTCCGCTGGTGGATATTATTTTAGTACCGATTGGCGGCGGCGGTTTGGCGACAGGCGTTTCTACATTGGCAAAGCTGTTAAATCCCAAAATTCATGTTATCGGTGTAGAGCCGGCAGGGGCAAATTGTATGCAGGAGTCCCTAAAAGCAGGCAGTGTTGTAACACTTCCGGGAGTGAATACCATTGCGGATGGCACTGCAGTAAAAACGCCGGGCAAAAATATCTTCCCATATATTCAGAAAAATATTGATGAGATTATAACAGTCCCAGATGAGGAACTTGTGGTTGCTTTTTTGGATATTGTGGAAAATCACAAGATGATTGTGGAAAATTCGGGTTTGTTGACTGTGGCGGCGCTGCGGCATCTTGAGGTAAAAAATAAACGGATTGCGGCAATTCTAAGCGGCGGAAATATGGATATTATTACGATGTCGTCAGTGGTGCAGCAGGGGCTGATTTTTAGGGATCGTATTTTTACGGTTTCTGTGCTGCTGCCGGATAAGCCGGGCGAACTGACCAAGGTATCGGAAGTGATTGCATCGCTCAGCGGAAATGTAATAAAACTTGAACATAATCAATTTGTTTCCATTAACAGAAATGCGGCGGTAGAACTGCGGATTACAATGGAAACGTTTGGTACAGAACATAAAAATCAAATTATGCAGGCACTGCAAGAACGCGGATATCAGCCGCGGCAGGTGCGGACAATTATTTAAGTGTGTTATACGAACGACCGTTAAGATTTTCTAATTTCTGCACAGCCTATATTGCATAAGTGGGCAATATGTGTTATACAGAAAGGAAAATCTAATCAATCGTGAGTATATAATATGGTATTAATTGACAGTGGTGAGAGGTGTGTATGGAAATAGGGAGCAGCAAATCAGAAACATTGGCAAAAAGGGCGAAATCATACGGAATGATAACAATAGCAGCTTTGATTTACGCAGTAGCAATTGCCTTGTTTTTGGATCCTAATAACATTGCACCAGGTGGTATAACGGGCGTTGCGATTTTAATTAACCGCTTTATTCAGATACCAGTTGGAACTGTAAATATGCTGTTAAATGTACCAATTGTTCTTTTGGGGCTGTGGAAATTTGGCTGGCGTTTTATTTGCTCGACGTTGTATGCTTTGGCATTGATTACTGTTTTTATCAATATGCTGACACCATTTGGCGCAGTAACGGATGAACTGTTGATAGCGGCAGTTCTTGGCGGTGCATTGGTGGCAGTGGCGCTTGCCATTGTTTTTAAGGCGGGAGCAACAACAGGTGGTGCAGATATTATTATTAAGATTGTAAGGGTTAAATGGAAACATATTAAAACAAATGTTCTATTTCTCGCCTTCGATAGTGCAGTAATTTTGGCTTCGTGGATTGTTTTTCAAGATATGGTGGTAGCATTCTATGCAGGCGTTGCAGTTGTGGTAAGTTCAAAGATGATGGATTTTGTCCTGTATGGGCCAGACGAAGCGAAACTTATTTACATTATCAGTGATCATCACGAAAATATGAAACAGAAAATTATGGTTGATTTGGATCTTACGGCGACCATTATACCGGCAAAAGGGGCGTATTCCAATGCGCCAAAAGAGATCTTAATGATAGTGACAAGAAAGCAAATAGAGCCCAAAATTGAGGAGATTGTCAAGGAAGAAGACAGGAATGCCTTTATGATTGTCAGTTCCGCTTCCGAAATATTTGGCGAAGGGTACAAAGATATTATGCGCGATAAAATATAGGGAATAATGTTTTCAATGGGTTATCTGAACTGTTTCTATACTTTACGGAATGTGTAGAATAATTGCTGAAAAAGCGTGACATTTGTATGAATTTTTGATAAAATATAAAAAACTGTTGGTTAGAAGCGCAAAGGAGAAGGTTTATGGGAAAGATTTGCCTAAATGTGGATAAATGTGTCGGATGTAATGCTTGTGTCAGGGTTTGTCCGGTAATTGATGCGAATGTAGCGAAAACAGACAGTGATGGAAGATTAATAATACATATTGATGACAGTAAATGTATTAAATGCGGTGCTTGTATCCGCGCGTGTTCGCATCACGCTAGAACATTTGAAGATGATATCGATGCTTTTATGCGAGATATGAAAGCCGGCAAGGAATTAGTGTTGATTGCAGCGCCGTCTATTAAAATTGCTTTTGATGGAAATTGGCGTCATGTGCTGCAATGGTTTCGAAACCAAGGAATTAAAAAAATTTATGATGTGTCCTATGGTGCAGATATTTGTACATGGGCGCATATACGCTATTTGGAACAGCATCCAGATGCGAAAGTGATATCGCAGCCTTGTGCAGCGGTGGTTAACTATATACTGAAACATAAGCAGGAACTGATTCCACGCTTGTCCCCTATCCATAGTCCTATGCTGTGTCTGGCAATTTATATCCGGAAAATGTTGGGGTATCGGGGAAAAATTGCTGCAATTTCGCCATGTATTGCAAAATCGGACGAGTTCCAAGATACACAGATTATTGACTACAATGTGACTATGGAGCATTTGCGGGATTATTTTAAGGAAAATAATATTGACCTGCCAAAAGTGAAATTATTTAGTGAATTTGAATTTGACGATAATATCGGTTTGGAGGGCGCAATCTACCCAAGACCAGGCGGTTTAATGAAAAACCTGTTAATTCATAAGCCAGATATGTCCGTGATTACTTCGGAAGGGACAGAACGTTTGTATGGAGATTTGGATTTGTACTTAAAACAAAAAACTTCTGATCTTCCAACGGTATTTGATGTGTTAAGCTGTAAGGACGGCTGCAACGGTGGGCCGGCTACAGGAGTTGATTATCACTGTTTTGCAATTAGTAATATTATGTATGATGTGGAGCAGTATGCAAAGAAAGTACGCAGAAAAAATGTAACAAAACGCGGAAACGATATGCAGTTTATGGATTTTGATAAAAAATTGCGTGTGGAGGATTTTGTGCGCAAGTACAAGCCCAAAAATGTGGAAACGATTCATGTATCAGAATCCGATATTGAACGGGCATATCATCAGTTGGGTAAAGAAACCGAACAACAGAAGCATTTTGACTGTCATGCTTGTGGATTTCGTACTTGCCGCGATATGGCGATTGCGTTGGCAAAGGGTGTCAATGAGAAAGAAAACTGCCATCAGTATATGATACACTCTATTGGTCAGGAACGGGTAAAAGTAGAGCAGGTAAACCAAAGAGTGCATGAAATGAATGGCGAGTTAATGGAAGTATTTGAACAGCTTAACAGTAGTATTTATGCTATTAAAGAAGAAGCTGATATGATTCGTGATTCGGGGATACATACAACACAGAAGATGAATATTTTAACGGATCATATGACAAAGCTTTCTACGCTTAATGAAGGAATTAAAGAGGCAGCAGAACGTATTAACGATAGTATTGAAAGCTATAATGTTATGACACATGATGTTGAAAAAATCGCAGGTCAGATTAACCTCTTATCCCTTAATGCGGCAATAGAAGCAGCAAGGGCAGGAGAAGCCGGCAGAGGGTTCGCAGTTGTTGCGTCCAATATACGTCAATTATCAGACAGCTCTAAGTCTTCTGTCGCTTCTGCGAAAGAAAATGACGAATCGATTAAGACGGCAATCAGTGAGATTTCCAATGTTATTGAGAAATTCAATGCAACAATTACAGAACTGCTCCAATCGGTAGAGGATGCAATTGTAAACGTAAACCAAACGTCTGAAAATGGCAGAATTATACAAGAATCAATGGATACTGTGTCGAAAATGGCGGATAATGTGAAAGAAGTAATCCATGAAACAAATGCGATATTGAATTAGAGGAAGGAGCAGCAATGGAAGAAGAAAAAAAAGAAAGAAGAAAAAGTAAAAGAACGGATTTAGAGTCAACACTATTAGTGAAACGGTTAGATTCTGATACACAAGAGGAAGTGGACGTAGACATTATGAATGTGTCAAAGACAGGTATCGGTTTTTATTGTAGTGAGCGTTTGGAAATTGGTGCAGTTTATAACGCGAGTCTGACACTTTGGACAAAAGAGGTGATTCAGGCGTTTATTGAGATTGTTAGAATTGAAAAACTCGAAGATACTTATGAATATGGTGGTTTGTTTATTGGTATGCCAGAAGCAGAACTGCAAAAAATAGATACTTACAATATGGTAGTGGAGGCAGAAAACGACAAATAATATCTTATGAATACAAAAATAAAAAATATGACGGAAGGGAATCCTTCTTCATTGATTTTATCATTTGCATTATCACTTATGGCAGGAAATGTATTTCAACAATTGTATACAGTTGTTGATACAATGGTTGTGGGCAAGGTGCTTGGTGTTAATGCATTGGCGGCATTGGGAGCGGCGGATTGGCTCAACTGGATGATGTTGGGGATTATTCAAGGCTTTACACAAGGTTTTGGCATTATGATGGCGCAAGAATTTGGTGCGCGGCGTGAGGCATCGCTGCGCAAAGTAATAGGAAATTCTGCAACATTGTCTGTAATTTCTGTAATTATTTTAGTAATTTTGGGACAGTTATTGGTGACGCCAGTGCTGCGATTGCTACAGACACCAGAGGATATTATCGGAAATACTTTGCTGTATCTGCGGATAATGTTTCTTGGAATACCGATTGTAATGCTGTACAACCTGCTTGCCAGTATTTTGCGTTCGCTAGGAGATGGCAGAACACCATTGAATGCAATGATCGTAGCGTCTGCAACGAATATTCTTTTGGACTTATTGTTTGTTGTTGTTTTTCATTGGGGAATTGCAGGCGCGGCAGTTGCGACTTTGATTGCGCAGTTAGTTTCCAGCATTTTTTGCATGTATCATATTCGCAGGATTGAGATGTTGTCTTTTGTGCGTTCTGATTTTACATTGCAGAAAGATTTGTCAGGGAAATTGCTGTATTTAGGGTTTCCAATGGCATTTCAAAATGCGATTATTTCTGTAGGCGGAATGATTGTGCAGTCTGTGGTAAACGGTTTTGGTGTTATTTTTATAGCAGGATTTACTGCCACAAATAAGTTGTATGGACTGCTGGAAATAGCAGCAACTTCCTATGGTTATGCAATGGTAACGTATGTAGGGCAAAATCTTGGCGCAGGCAAAATCAGCCGCATTAAAAAAGGTGTGCGTTGTGCAGTTTTTATCGGAATTATGACGTCCCTAATTATTGCTGCGATAATGCTGCTGTTTGGCAAAATGATTTTAAGTCTGTTTATATCAGGAACACCAGAGGAATTTGAACAGACATTGCAAGTAGCATATTTTTATCTAACAGTGATGAGTGTCTGTCTTCCTGTACTATATATTCTGCATGTAGTACGCTCTGCAATTCAGGGAATGGGAGATACCGTGCTTCCTATGTTATCCGGAATAGCGGAATTTATTATGCGTACTCTGAGTGCACTTTTGCTGCCATTGATTGTAGGGCAGACAGGGATTTTTTTCGCAGAAATTATGGCATGGTTAG
Organism: uncultured Lachnospiraceae bacterium; assembly: GCA_965114465.1. GTDB lineage: Bacteria > Bacillota > Clostridia > Lachnospirales > Lachnospiraceae > COE1. The sequence continues at coordinate 31,763 of CBCOYO010000011.1, read as the reverse complement.
GTGCAGATATAATATTGGTTATTAGCTATTTCGTTAAAATGTGTCAGCTCCAGCATATGGAAAAGGAGGGGGCATATGAAAGATGAGGAGATTGAAAAAAAGCATAGGAAGAAAATGGTAGCGCCAATTGTAATTTCTATTATAATAGTGATTTATTGCTGTTTCTATGTGGTGATGTGTTTTATAATGCCAGTGCCGCTGGTTATGAAAATTTTGTTTGGAGTGATACCGCTTGCGTTCATCGGTGTTGTTGTATATGTGCTTGTGGAAAGAATGAATGAAATAAGGAGTGGGGAAGAAGATGATCTTAGTAAATACTGATTATATATCAGGAAAAGAAACAGAAATGCTTGGTTTAGTAAAGGGCAGTACAATTCAGAGTAAAAACATTGGTAAAGATATTACACAAGGTTTTAAAACGCTTGTTGGCGGCGAGTTAAAAGCGTATACAGATATGATGAATGAAGCGAGGGCGCTTGCAACAAAGCGGATGGTTGAGGAAGCAGAGCAGCTTGGTGCAGATGCGATTTTAAATGTGCGTTATGCTTCGGCTGCGGTAATGCAAGGCGCAGCCGAAGTTATGGCATATGGAACGGCTGTACGATTTAAGTAAATGGAGAATCCGGCGGCGAGTAGGGGAAGAAATATCTCCTACTCGATTTTGATTTTATGCATAGACCCGTGCAGAGGAGGTATTCTGCACAAGTGGCGTATGACCTGTTGTTTGTATGTAACAGGTCAGCATAGGGGGTGTCGCAATAAGTTTTAAATATACAGGATATAGTATAAAACACAATGCAGTACTATAATATCTTGTATCTGTTTTCCTTAATGCGACAGCCCCGTGAAACAGCGTAGTGGCAGAGATGCATCAAGCCACCACGAAGTGGTTTTGCATGGCTTGATGCCTGTAACAGGAAGCCAAAGGCTGAACTGTTATGCTTGTATGAATATAAAAATGTAATGCGGTTTCCTATGAAATGTGATAAAATGAAAATTGTTACTGAAAGCTGTAGGATTTGAAATAGTTTGGCAAGGCGCAATGGATATAAAATGTATGTAAACGCAGGAATGGGGGATTGCAATGGAACAAAAGCAGAAGAAAATATTTGGGAACAATTTATCCACATGGATGGAGAGCAAGGATTTTATTATTGCAATGCGTAGAGGGCTTCTGCTCTGCATACCGTTTTTTATTATCGGTTCTTTCTGTGTATTGCTGACTTCTTTTCCTGTTGCGGTTTATCAGGAATGGATTCGGGAAGTATGCAATGGAATGGTGTATCAGGCAATATTGTGGGTATATCATGCATCAATGGGATCGGTTACACTGTTTGTTATTTTAACCGTAAGTCATAGTTACGCCAGTCAGGTTGAAGAAGAAGATACAGGATTTTATATGTTGACCAGCTTGGTATCTTATATGATATTTGTGCAGTCTGGTATTGACGGAATATCGTATTCTGTATTTGAAGCTACTTGGATGTTTACTGGAATTTTAATAACAATAATTAGCTGTATCGTGTTTCGTACTGTGAAAAGCGCATATAAGCACCATATTAAAAATAAATATCAGGCAGGAGTAGACGTGGATTTTCATAATACAGTGGAGGCGATTCTGCCGATTACCTGCGTAATATTTATATGGGCAGTTTTGCGTTTGCTTCTAGCGCTTTTGGGGGTGGAAACAGATATACAAAACATAGGTTCTGGACTTTTAACAAAGCTGTTTGGTGTAATTGGTACAGGCGCAGTCGGAGCGGCGTTGTTCTTGTTTTTGTCACAGATTTCATGGTTTTTTGGGATACATGGCAGCGATATGCTTCATGTAGTATCTACAGAGTTGTTTGAAAAAGGGCTGACAGACAGCATTGCGGCAGGGGTAAGTGCACCTATTTTTTCGAAGACATTTTTTGATGTGTTTGCATTGATTGGAGGAAGTGGTTCTACACTTTGTCTGTTAGCGGCGATTTGCCTTAGAAATAACAAAAAGGATAGAACGCTTTTTAAGGCAGGAATTGTTCCAGCAATTTTTAATATTAATGAAATTGTGCTGTTTGGGCTTCCTGTGGTATTGAATCCTATTATGATTATTCCATTTGTAATAGTGCCGCTGGTACAAACAGCAGTTGCCGCCATCAGCATTTTTATTGGTTTAGTGCCACCGGCATCTGTACAGGTGGGATGGACAACCCCAATTTTATTTAGCGGATATCTTTCGACAGGAAGTATAGCGGGAAGCATTTTGCAGGTGGTGCTTTTTATAATAGGAACGGCAATTTACTTCCCATTTTTGGAAATGTCCGATGCACATAGTGCCCAGATGCTGCAAAATAATGTTGAAAAGTTAAAAGAAGAAATGATTGCGTGCGAGAAAAAGGGCGAGATTATCAACCTGAAAAAAGGTTCAAAGGTGAAGCGCGAAACTGTAAAGACACTGACAAGGGATTTAAAGGAAGCGATAACAGCGGGAGAAATTAAGACATTTTATCAGCCGCAGATAACCAGTAAAAATACAGTTTACGGTGTGGAGGCACTGCTGCGGTGGATTCATCCGGAAGCTGGATTTCTGTATCCGCCAATGGTGATTGAGCTTGCCAGACAGAATCACCTTCTGGATGATTTCGGTATTATGTTGATTGAGAGGGCAGCACAGGATTTAGAGCATTTATCAAAAAGAGGGAAATCATTGCATATGGCAGTGAATATCCTTCCGGTACAGTTTGAATCCGATACGTTTTGTGACAGGGTAGAGGCAATTCTTGCGAAGTATCATTTCGGCGATTGTACTATGTGCTTTGAGATAACGGAACAAATGGCGCTTGCCACATCCGGCGTAGTGCCTGAGCGGATGCTGCGCCTAAAAAAGAATGGCATTGTATTCCATATGGATGATTTTGGAATGGGACATAGTTCTATGCAGTATTTGCAGGACAATGAATTTGAGGCAGTGAAGCTGGATGGAAGTTTAGTAAAACATGTGCTGGATAACGAACGCTGCCAAACGATTATTGCAGGAATTTACCAGATGGCAGATTCTCTAAATTATGAACTAATTGCCGAATATGTGGAAACTGAGGAGCAGCGGCAGAAATTAGAGGATTTGGGCTGCTGTATTTATCAGGGATATTTGTATAGTCCGGCAGTTCCAATGGATAAACTGGAGGTATTTTTGGAGAAATATACTGACGAACGATAAGTTTTCCCAATGTGGAAGTTGATGTTATTGGCAAATTTTAGTATTTGCTAGTATAATTGATAGGAGGCTGCATATGAAAGTACATAATCCGATTGTTAGAGGATTCTATCCAGATCCGAGTATTTGTGAAGCGAATGGTAAGTATTATCTTGCCTGTAGTTCGTTTCAATATTTTCCTGGAGTTCCATTATTAGAAAGCGAGGATTTGGTGAATTGGAAGCCAATCGGGCATTGCCTGACAAGGCTGTCACAAGTGGAACTGCATCAAGTGCCAAGTTCCGGCGGCGTATTTGCGCCAACTTTGCGTTATTATAATGGACGATTTTATATGGTGACAAACAACAATACTTATAATAAAAACTTTTATATTTTTACAGATGATATCTATGGTACATGGTCGGAGCCGATTTTTGTCGAACAGGAGGGGATTGACCCTTCGCTGCTGTTTGACAATGGAAAGGTCTATTTTACAAGTAATGGAAGCGATAAGGATGGAGAACCGTGTATTTTGCAGTGTGAAATTAATATTGAAACAGGAGAAAAAATAACGCAAACGATTCCCATATGGCATGGCAGCGGAGGAAGATATTTGGAAGCGCCGCATCTGTATCATATTGGGGAGTGGTATTATTTAATGGCAGCGGAGGGCGGCACAGAATATGGGCATATGGTGACCTATGCAAGAGCGAAAACGCCTTTCGGTGAATTTGAGGAATATCCACGAAATCCCGTGCTGACAAACCGTAATTTAGGCGGAAACCAAAGTCAGATACAAGGTATCGGGCATGGAGATATTATCCAAGCGCCTGACGGAAGTTACTATATGGTTTGTTTGGGATTTCGCCAAAGCGGAATGTGGCAGGCATATCATCATTTGGGACGGGAGGTTTTACTTGCGCAGGTGCAATGGCAGCCTGACGGCTGGTTTACCGCAGGAGAGAACGGAACTGTCCGTGAATGGGTGGAAGTAAGCAATATTAGCACTGAGCAGAAGGAAAATCCATATAATCTTGATTTTAAGACGACCATATTCAATAATCCCAGATGGTGTTATTTAAGGGATTATAAAGAAGAAAATTATCGCTTTGAGGAGGGTAGGCTTTATCTGCGTGGTACGCCGATTACATTAAATAAAGCAGATTCACCAACATTTATCGGTGTGCGCCAGTCGGAATTTGATACAAATTTGCGTGTTATGGTAGAGGGAGATGCAAGGGAAGCAGGCGTTACCTTTTATATGGATGAACGGCAGCACTATGATCTGTTCTGCGAAACAAACGAGGGCAAAAAGGCTGTCTGCCTTCGGCTGCGCATAGGAGATGCAGAACAGATGGTAAAAAGGTTTGCAATAGACTTAAATAATAAAGCTGATTTGGAAATTGAATCAGATTGCGAGAATTATTATTTTTTTGTAAGATATAAGGAAGAAAAACACTTACTTGGGAAAGCAGGGACAAAATACCTCTCCTCAGAAGTCGCCGGCGGCTTTACAGGCGTTTTAATGGGGCTTTATGCGGTGGATGAAAAGGAGCGATGGGGATGCTTTTCGGGGTTGGAATGGGAGCAGAGAGGATAATTGTAGTAAACGACAACAGTACATGCGTTTGCTATAACGAAGCGAAAGGAGATTTACTTATATGGGAAAAATTTTTAAATTTAATCAGGATGTGGATACGGATCAGATTATTGCGTCGCAGTATATTATCTATCCAACAATTGACGAGATGAAATCGCACACATTTGAATCGCTTGACCCAGATTTTGCAAACAAGGTGCAGGCAGGAGATTATGTGGTTGCATCGGAGAATTTCGGCTGTGGTTCTTCACGGGAGCAGGCGCCGACCGTACTAAAAGCCTTAGGCGTCAAGGCAGTGATTGCCAAGTCGTTTGCTAGAATTTTCTACCGCAATGCGATTAATATTGGGCTTCCGGTAATTGTGTGCAAAGATTTGCATGAAAATGTTAATGCTGGGGACGAAATGGAACTTTCCATGCAGGAGGGTGTTGTGCGGGTAAACGGCAAAACCTACGAATGCACAAAACTTCCGGAATATATGCAAGGGATTCTTGACCAAGGCGGTCTGATTGCGTCCCTCAACAAACAGAATTAAAGCGGGTAAATATAGAGGTGTAATGCAATGGCAAGAGGGATTATTATATTCGGTTCAGCAGGATCTGGCAAGACTTCCTTGGGAAAATTGACAGCAGTGGAATTGGGTTTTCCGTATTTTGATATTGATGATTATATTTGGCGCAAAGATACAGAAATACCTTTTTCGCAGATGTATTCGTGCGAGGAAAAAGCGAGTCGGCTGATGACAGCGATTTCTCAGAACGAAAACTTTGTAATGGCGGGTACTATGGATAGCTTTCATAAACCGTTTGACCCATTATTTGATTTGGCAGTTCATATTACTGCGCCTGTTGCGCTGCGGATGGAGCGGCTGCATCAGCGGGAATATCAATGGTTCGGCGATCGGATTTTAGAAGGCGGCGATATGTACGAGGGGCATCAGCATTTTTTGGATAGGGCGGCACGGTATGACGCAGATGGTTCGCCTTGTATGAAAACACATATGGAATGGGCGCAGTCGCTGCCGTGCAAGGTGATTTATCTGGATGGGCAGAAGGAATTAGAACAGAATAAAAATTGTATTGTAACAACGTATTTAGAGATTATGGGAGGATAAAAATATATGGGAATGACAATGGCAGAAAAAATAATTGCAGCGGCGGCTGGTGTAGAAACCGTAAAGGCTGGGGACATTCATACTGTGGAATTAGACAGGCTGATGAGTAATGACGGCACTACGCATCTTACAATTGATATGTACAATCAATTGGAGAATCCGCGTATTGCAGATGTAAGCAAGCTGGTTTGGATTATGGATCACAATGTTCCCTGCGACAGCACGAAAACCGCAGCTTCTCACAAAAAAATGCGTGACTTTGCCAAGAAGCATCAAATAAAATTTTATGAGGGCGCAGGTGTTTGTCATCAGGTAATGATGGAAAATCATGTGACAAGCGGCGAATTGATTTTTGGGGCAGACAGTCATACGTGCGCTTATGGTGCGGTCGGCGCTTTTGGCACAGGAGTAGGCTGTACAGATTATTTATACGCAATGGTAACAGGGCATTCATGGCTTTTAGTTCCAGAAACATTGAAATTTAACTTAATCGGAAAGTTAAAAAATGGCGTATATGCAAGGGATTTGATTCTTTCCATTATTGGTATGATTGGCGCAAACGGTGCGAATTATATGGCAATGGAATTTAGCGGCGAAGGCTTGAAAACGTTAAATATCAGTGATCGTATTGCAATTTGCAACCTTTGTGTGGAAGCTGGTGCAAAAACGGCTTTAATGGATGTAGATGATATTACATTGAATTACTTAAAGGAGCATGGCAGAGAACCAAAACATATTTTCAAAAGTGATGAAGATGCTGTGTTTGCAAAGGTTTATAATATTGATTTGGCAACAATCCAGCCGATTGTGGCAAAGCCGCACTTTGTCGATAATGTGGTTAGCGCAAAGGAGTGTGTGGGGACGCATATTGATGAAGCCTTCCTTGGTTCTTGCAATAATGGGCGGCTCGAGGATTTAAGGGTTGGCGCAGAATTGATAAAAGGCAAAAAAGTGCATCCATTGGTGCGTTTTCTTGTTGTACCGGCAAGTGCGGCAGTATACCAGCAGGCGCTTTCGGAGGGGATTATCAGCACATTTATGGAAGCCGGCGCAATTGTAATGAACCCGAACTGCAGTGTATGCTGGGGAAGCTGTCAAGGTGTAATCGGTGAAAATGAGGTGCTGATTAGTACAGGAACACGTAACTTTAAGGGACGTGCAGGACATAAGGATTCCTTTGTATATCTGGCATCTGCGGCGACGGTAACCGCTTCTGCGATAAAAGGCGAGATTGCTACAGCGGATATGGTATAGGGAAGGCGTAAGCGGCAATTTTTCTTAGTATAACTGGAAAGGAATGGGGAAAAATATGGAGAAATTTACTGGGAAAATATGGGTTTTAGGGGATGATATTGATACGGATATTATTATACCTACGGAGTATCTGGCACTGAAAACGGTACAGGATATGACGCCGTATGCATTTTCACCGCTGCGGCAGGATCTTGCAGGGCAGATAAAAAAAGGTGATATCATTGTGGCAGGTAAAAATTTTGGCTGCGGTTCGTCAAGAGAGCAGGCGCCGGAGATTATTAAGGCACTTGGCATTTCATGTGTGATAGCGAAATCATTTGCAAGAATTTTCTTTCGAAATGCCATTAATAATGGACTTTTATTAATTGAAAATCAGGAACTGCGAGATGTGGTTCAAGAGGGCGACGAAATTACTGTGACAGTAAATAAGGCAATTGAGCACAAGGGTAATCTGTATAAAATAACATCACTTCCGCAGAACTTGGTGGATATTATTAATGCAGGCGGGCTCGTTCAGGCAATGCGCAAGTTGAATGGATTAAACTAAGGAAAGGGTAAGAGTAAATTATGGGAGCAACAATAATCGAAAAAATAATCCGCAATAATATCGGTGCAGATGTGAAACCGGGAGAGATTGTTACGGTCAATGTTGACCGCGTTATGATCCATGATATTTTTATTCCATTTGTGGCATCAAAATTTGAGGAGATGGGTTTTTCAAAAATATGGGATTCGGATAAGGCAGTTTTAATTTATGATCATTTAGTACCTGCAAGCCAGATTGACGATACTAGACACTTTCGCGTAGGGAACGCGTTTGTGGAAAAATATGGCATGAAAAATATTCACCGTGCGGATGGAATCTGTCACCAGTTAATGACGGAAGCGGGATATGTAAAGCCGGGCGATGTGGTTTTCGGAACGGACAGCCATACGACAACTTATGGATGTGTTTGTGCGTTTTCTTCTGGAATTGGCTATACGGAAATGGCAAGTATTCTTGGCACAGGTACACTATGGATTCGCGTGCCCGAAACGATCAAGGTAAATATTACGGGGAAACTGCCTGAAAATGTAATGGCTAAGGATATTATTTTAAGATTAATCGGAGATTTAGGTGCAGACGGTGCAACATATAAAGCATTAGAATTTACTGGTGATACAGTTGAAAATATGACAATTGCGTCAAGAATGTCTATGTCCAATATGGCAATTGAAGCAGGTGCAAAATGTGCTGTATTTACGCCGGATGAAAAGACCGCAGAATATTGTAAAATAACTTTGACTGACAAGGAGCGTGATCTTGTAGGGGATGCAGATGCACAATACTGCCAAGTAATCAACTATAAAGCAGAAGATTTTGTGCCCGTTTTGGCGTGTCCTTCTAATGTGGATAACGTAAAGCCAGCAAAAGAGTTGGTCGGAAAAGAGATCGATCAGGTATTTATTGGTTCTTGTACAAACGGACGTTTGGAAGACTTAATGGCAGCAGCAGAAATTTTAAAAGGAAAGCAGGTTGCACCGTTTGTTAAGTTGATTGTAACACCAGCAAGCCGCAAAATTTATCAGCAGGCAGTAGACAATGGAACAATGGAAATTCTTGCGAAAGCGGGTGCTATTATTACACATCCTAGCTGTGGTTTGTGCTGTGGCAGAACTGGCGGCATTTTAACGGACGGCGAAACGGTAGTTGCTACAAATAACCGGAATTTCCTTGGGCGTATGGGAACTTCAAAGGTTGGGATATATCTTGCATCTCCCAAAACTGCAGCAGCGTGCGCCGTTGCTGGAAAAATTGTGGTACCATAAGGGTTAGGAACTGTTAATAAATTACTCATAACAATTACTTGTCACAAGTAATTTCTGAACAGTTCCTTACAGTTTAAAAAGTAAAGGAATTTAATATATGAAACCTAATAAAAAAACATATTTTCGGTTGGGGATTACTATTTTTTCCAGTTTAGCGGTGACGATTCTGTTTTTTTTCTTGATACTGCGTTTTCAGGAAATTCGGTCATATTTTAGATTTATTCTATCTGCGATACGGCCAGTGTTGGTAGGTATGGTATTTGCATATCTGCTCTGTCCAGTTGCGAAATTTTTGGAGCGGCAATGCCGACGGATAAAAATATTGACTCGTGCTGCGCGACTGACTTCCGTATTGTTAACCATTCTTTTGGCATTTGGCGTGCTGGGAATGTTCTGTGCGTTAATTTTGCCACAGTTGGTGGACAGTGTACGCAGTTTGGTAGAGGATTTACCACATTTGCTGGAAGTTCAGCTTACAAGATTGAGTACATATCTTGAATCTGACAGTGAAGCGGCGGATACAGTTATGCAGATGATTACTTCAATGGAAACTTCGTTAATGTCATGGATTAAGACCAACTTATTTGCAACGGTTTCCACGGTGGCAAGCAGCGTATTGTCGATTGGTTCTGCATTGGTGAATCTTGTGGTATCTGTGGTTGTAACAATTTACCTTTTATTAGATAGAGAACACTATATAGCGCAATGCAGAAAGTTGTTCTATGCAGTCAGCAGAAATAAACGTTTTAATTGCGTTGTAATGGAAACAATGCACCAAGTAAATCAGATTTTCAGCGGTTTTATCTCTGGAAAACTTTTGGATTCGTTGATTGTGGGAATCATTTGTTTTGTCTGTCTGACGATTTTACAGATGCCGTATGCATTGCTTGTCAGCGTAATTGTGGGAGTAACGAATATTATTCCAATGTTTGGGCCATTTATTGGAGCGATTCCCAGTGCGTTCTTGGTACTATTGGTTTCGCCGACAAAATGTCTTATATTTTTAATATTTATTATTATATTGCAGCAGTTGGATGGAAATATTATCGGGCCGCGTATTCTTGGAAATTCTACAGGTTTATCAGCGCTTTATGTAACAGTAGCAATGTTGTTGTTTGGAAAGTTAATGGGCTTTTTGGGAATGATTGTCGGAGTGCCGCTATTTGCAACGCTTTATTATATTGTAAAACGTATGGCGGAATATTCTCTGCGGAAACAAGAAATGCCAATTCGTACGCAGGAGTATGAAATAGATACAGCAGAGCAGGAATCTATAGAAAAAATAGAAGAAGCAGTGAAAAAAGAACAGGCAGCAAAGACAGAAAGCAAAGAAAAAAATAAAATATAAACACGAGAGCAGACAAAAGAAAACGAAATCAGCTTAGGGGCTGTTGCATGAAGACAAACGGATACAAGATAGTCTAACTCTGTGCTAAGATTTATACCATATCTGTTAGCATTAAAGCTTATTGCGACAGCCCCATAAAATAGCGAAGTGGTTTTGCATGGTAACAGTTCAGATAGGTCTGCGCATTTACTGCGCTGACCGTAATAAAATGTAGTGGTTGGAGGTATCCAGCCATTGGAAGTCAATTTAAAATGTGTCTTGACATCATGATCCAAATGCAGTATACTATAACTGTATTAAGTGTACTAATACAGTTGTTGGAGGAGGGGCTATGTTTCTGATTGATTACAAAGATAGACGGCCAATTTATGAACAAGTGATAGAGAAGTTTCAGCAAATGATACTTTGTGGGGCATTAGGGGCGAATACGCCAATGCCATCTGTCAGAAATTTGGCAATGGAATTATCTTTAAATCCAAATACAATCCAGCGTGCCTATCAAGAATTGGAGCGAAAAGGATATATTTATACGATAAAGGGAAAGGGAAGCTTTGTAAGTGAGGCTTCCCTTGCTGCAGATAACAAGCGCAAAGAGATACGGCAGGAATTACAAACAGTAGTGGATAAGGCATTGCTTGCAGGAGTAACTGCTGATGAACTGCATATGATTATAAAACAGTGTATTGAGAATAGCAGTATGGAAAGGAGCACATCTGTAAAATGATAGCAGCAGCGCACATTAGTAAAAGATTTGGTATAATAGAGGCTGTGAAAGATGTTTCGGTTACGATAAAAAAGGGTGAGGTTTTTGGTCTGATTGGTACGAATGGAGCAGGAAAAAGTACATTTTTGCGTATGGCATGTGGTATTTTAAAACCAGACAGTGGAAGCATTCTTATTGACGAAAAATCTGTTTACGAAAATCCTGCTGCGAAGAGTGAGATTTTTTTTATATCAGATGATCAGTATTTTTTGCCTAATGCAAATCCTTTGGATATGGCACAATTTTATCGAGATTATTACAGTGGTTTTGATATGGCGCGGTTTCTGGAAATGATAGGAAAGTTTGGGCTAAGCAGACGGCGAAAAATCAATACGTTTTCAAAAGGAATGAAAAAGCAGTTATCGGTACTATTGGGAATTTGTGCAAATACAAAATATATGTTCTGTGATGAAACTTTTGACGGATTAGATCCCGTGATGCGACAGGCAGTCAAAAGTATCTTTGCGGGAGAACTTGCAGAGCGCGATTTTACACCGGTGATAGCATCACATAATTTAAGAGAATTGGAAGATATTTGCGATAGTGTGGGGATTTTGCACCAAGGTGGATTTTTAATGCAGAAGGATTTAGAGGAAATGAAACTCAATATCCATACCATTCAATGTGTGCTGCAAAATCTGGAGGATGAAACCGCATTAATGCATACAATAGACATTATAAAGATAGAAAAGCGGGGACGGCTTTCGATTATTACAGCACGTGGCAAAAAAGAGGAAATAATGAATAAAGTACAATCGTTTCATCCTATTTTTGCAGAAATTCTTCCGCTTTCTCTTGAGGAAATATTTATTAGCGAAACGGAGGTAGTCGGTTATGACATCAAAAAACTTATTTTTTAGGCTGGTTAGGCAAGATATAAAGAAAAGGATTTGGTGTCCGATTGTTATCTTTATTACGTATTTTTTGATATTGGAAGTGCATATGTTAATGGAACTAGATTCTATTTATAAATATGCAAAGGATAGGGAGTATGATTTGCTGCATTATATTCCTGATACACTGTTTGGCACAAAGCTGATAACATTTTCCTTTATAATATGTGCAACGGCGTTTATGTGTGCGCTGAGTGGTTTTTCTTATCTTCATTCTAAACCGCAGGTTGATATTTACCATAGTATGCCAGTAAGCCGCACGAAGCTGTTTTGGGTGCAATATATTTCGGGTATATTACAATGCTTTATACCGTTGGTTTTTCATGTGCTGGTATGTCTGGCAATTGCGGCATCACGGTCGCTGTTGAATACGCAGAGCATTGTCAATAGTATCTGTTTTGTTGGGACAGAACTATTCATTTTTTTCATGGTGTACAGTGCAGTGATTGCAGCAGTGTGTCTGACGGGAAATCTAATTATCAGTATTTTAGGGGCAGGGGCGCTGTTTAGCTACAGCACTTTGATTGCTTTGTTAAAGGGTGCGCTATTTGAATACTTTTTTCATACGTATATTTCATTTGGCTATGAGGAAAGGTTTACAGTATCGCCTTTGGGACTAATAATTCGCCTAAAAAAACAACTGCCTTATAATGTCGAAAAAGGTACATTTTTTAGTTATAGTAGTCTTTGGCAGAGTATTATGTTTATATTGATAGCAGTTGTTATTTATACAGCGGCGGCATTTGTGCTTTATAGGAAAAGACCTTCAGAATCCGCTGGAAAGGCGATTGCGTTTAGTAAAGTCGAACCAATTTTAAAAACATTGATTGTCCTTCCGGTAATGCTGTTGTCAGGATTGTTTTTTACCGCGTTATCGGGATCTTATGCTTCTCCGGAGCAGTTTCGGTGGTTTCTGTTCGGTGCTTTTTTGGGGTTTATGATTGTCAGCCTGCTGGTAGAAATTATCTTTCGAATGGATATTCGATGCGCATTGGAGCATAAGAAACAGTTTGCTTTTAATGCAGCTTGTGCGGTGCTGATTGTGATAATTTTCCGCTATGATGTATTAGGTTTTAATACGTATGTTCCGTTAGAAAAGCAAATGCAAAGCTGTGCGGTTTCTATTGACGGGCTAATGGAAATTGCACCGCCAGAAAGTCTAACAAGAAATTGGTACAGATATTCCGATATTAAAAATTACCGTTTGCAGACTATGCATATTGAAAAAAATCCCAGTGTGATGAAGCTTATCAGAAAAGCGGCAAAGGAGGGGCTGCATTACAAACCCATTAACTATTATATTGGAATAGAGGAATCGCAGGAATACAAGGAGTTGGTAGAACAACAGAAAAATTATACCTCTATTACGGTTGGATATAACCTTTTAAATGGTTCAAAGGTATATCGCCATTATATTGTTGACCTCTCCGATACAGAAACCGTACAGTTAATTAGCGAAATTTTCAGCGATTATCAATATAAATTGGGTTCTGTTCCTATGCTAAGTGCAGAAAATTTTTATCAAAGCTGCCCAGAAATAGTGTGTACCAGCAATTTTCATGAACAGCGGTTGCGTCTTAATGTGGAGCAGCAGAGCACTCTTTCAGAAATATATCAAAAAGAACTGCTGAAATTAACTTTTGAAGAGGCTGCCAGCACGATTCCAGTCGGAACGATCTGTTTTTTAACCAAGGAGGATATCAAATACCATAATTATTATAATGGATATTCATTGTATGATATTTACCCGCAGTTTACGGAGACCATTGCATTGATAAGAAAGTATGGTTTTGATTTTAATACTTCCCTGTCAGTAGAAGAAATATCGGAAATCCGTGTACGCAATTATAAAATGGAAGCCGAAACAGAAGAAAATTTTACCGATGACAATGGCTATGCCGTATATACGCAAAAGGATAAAATGAAGGCAATTTTAGAGCAGGCGGTTAATGATCGGCTTGAGGATAGATCCTTTTCGTATATAAGAAGGCTGCTTAATGAGGAGTATGGAATTGAGATTATCTGTACCGATGGGCAGTATTTGCCGTATGGATATACTTTTCGCGTGAATCATGTACCAGATTTTGTTGAAAAAGATGTGGGAGTGTACAAGAACTGAAATATTTTTTAGAAATATTTTGAAAAGTGATTAACAAATGGTTTTTGATATGATAAAATTAAATATGCCAAAATACCTATGTAATTTTTGGCAATTGATAATAGGAGGAAGAATATCGTGGAAAAAACAAAATGTGTAGCCTATGTATCTACTTATACAATGGGAGATAATCACGGAATAAAAATATATGACGTGGATTTGGAGGAAGGACGTCTAACAGAAAAGGCAGAAGTCGAAATTACCAATTCTTCTTATGTGACAATATCGCATAATGGCAGATTTTTGTACTCTATTACGGATTTTGGCGTAGAGTGCTTTCAGATTATGCCGGATGGCGACCTTAATTTTGTGAATAAAGCATCTATTAATGGTATGAGAGGTTGTTACCTTTCAACTGATTATGATGATAAATTCCTGTTTTGTGCAGGATATCATGACGGGAAAATTACTGTGCTTCGCTTAAATCAGGAAACAGGTGCAGTCGGTGAGATTACAGATGAGATTTTTCATAGAGGTCTTGGCAGCGTTGCCGAGAGAAGCTTCCGCCCACATATAAGCTGTGTTAAAATGACAAGGGATAACAAATACCTGTGTGCGGCTGATTTGGGGATTGACTATGTAAATGTTTACCGTTTAAACCAAGAGCGTGGTGTACTTAATCAAGTAGATATTATCCGCTGTGATCTTAATTCAGCACCGCGTCATTTGAAATTTTCTGAGGATGGAAAGTTTCTCTATATTGTCGGTGAATTGAAAAACTGCATTGACGTTTACACATACCACGAGGAAAACGGACTGCCATTCTTTGATTTAGTGCAGTCCATACCAACTACAAATCGTTATCAGATGCAGGGGATTGCCGCAAGTGCACTGAATATTTCTGTGGATGGTAAGTATATTCTTGCTTCCAACGCAGGAGAAAACAGTGTTACTTTATTTGAGATTGATCCCGAAAAAGGTACATTGACAAGATTGTTCTGTCTGCCAATTAGTGGAGAATATCCAAAGGATGCGGCATTGTTTCCAGATAACCAGCATCTTGTCAGCCTAAATCATGAATCGGATACGATGACATTCTTTAAGGTAGACTATGAGAAGAAGTGCATTGTAATGAACCAGAAAGAAATTAAGATTAAGCAGGCAAATTGTATTATTTTCCATTTGCTGTAAGATGGATTGTAAAAAAGCAGTATAAAAGAGCTGTCGGGAAATGAAATTCTTTTGTAATATAATTCCGACAGCTCCTTTTGTGTTGTAGGAGAGAAGAAAGGAGAATTAAACGAATGTCGGGTTCAACATTTGGAACAATCTTTAAAATCACAACGTGGGGAGAGTCACACGGCGCGGCAATCGGTGTTGTGGTGGACGGCTGCCCTGCGGGTCTTGCGCTATGTGAAGCGGATATTCAGAAATTTTTGGACAGGCGTAAGCCGGGTAATTCTCAGTTTGCTACCCAGCGCAAGGAAGCGGACAGCGTAGAATTACTATCCGGCATCTTTGAAGGAACAACTACCGGCACGCCGATTTCTATGCTTATCCGAAACACGTCGCAGCGTTCGGCAGATTACAGCGAAATTGCCTCGTATTATCGTCCTGGGCACGCGGATTATACATTTGATCAAAAATATGGCTTTCGTGACTATCGCGGAGGTGGGCGTTCTTCCGGTCGCGAAACAATAGGGCGTGTTGCAGCAGGTGCAATTGCAGTTAAGCTTCTGAGCGAACTTGGCATTACTGTAACAGCCTATACAGAATCTATTGGTGATATTCAAATATCTATGGAACATTTTGACTTAGAAGAAGCACGCCGCAATCAAACAGGTATGCCTGACCATGCTGCTTCTGAGCGGGCAGAGGTTTATCTAAAAGAATGTATGCAGAAACTCGATTCCGCAGGCGGCGTTGTAGTTTGTCGTGTCCAAAACCTTCCTGCCGGAATTGGTGAACCTGTATTCGATAAATTGGACGCCAATCTTGCAAAAGCCATAATGTCGATCGGTGCTGTTAAGGCATTTGCAGTTGGTGATGGTACAAATGTTTCTACAACTAACGGTTCTACGAACAATGATTGTTTCCGCATAAACGAGGGAAAGATTATCAAAGAAACGAATCATGCTGGTGGGATTTTAGGTGGTATCAGCGACGGATCGGAAGTTATTCTTCGGGCATATTTTAAACCAACACCTTCTATTTTTCAAAAACAGGAAACTGTAAACCGCAGCGGAGAAAATATTTCAATACAAATCAAAGGCAGACATGATCCTATTATTGTTCCAAGAGCCGTTGTTGTTGTTGAAGCAATGACTGCGCTGACGGTTCTCGACCTGCTTCTGCAAAATATGACTTCGCAAGTAGAGAAAATTAAGCAGTTTTATACATTATAAGTTTATATTTGGTGAAGATAGAGGGTGCAGATATACTCACGACCGTTAAGATTTTCCTTTCTGCACAGCACGTATTGCCCGCTTATGCAATATGGGCTGTGCAGAAAGGAAAATCTAATCGTTCGTGAGTATAAATAAAAATGGATTTGACTATCATAAATGAAAATTATATAATTGATATGTAAGTAATCAAATTTATTTTAAATCATTACGCAATTGTTTTGTAGATTTTATGCAAAATGAATATGATAGAATTAACAGAAAGAAAGTGGGAAGATGAATACAAAGATTATTTTTATAGGAAATTACAAGGGAGGTGTAGGCAAAACAACAAGTGTTCTGAACTTTGCAGAATATTTTTCCAGAGCTGAAAAAAAGGTTTTGGTATTAGATTTAGACCCACAAAGCTCCCTAAGTGAAATATTGGTGGCAAATGGAAATTATGGTTCATTAAGTGATTTACCTGAAAATGAAACCTTGAATTATGTATTTGATCTATATATTTCTAAAATAGAGAAATATAATGCAATAGAACTTAAATTTGACAAGGTTATGATTAAATCTTATAAAGGGGTGTACGATTTTGTGCCTTCCAGTCTCTTTTATCGTGAAAATATGGGATTAGATGCGCTTGTTCTTAAAATGAAGAATAATATTCAATACCTATCCATTTTAAAGAATTGGATTGATATGGTAAAGGATAAGTATAATCTCATTTTAATTGATTGTCCACCTTCTAATAATCTTGTTACACGGTCGGCATTTTTGCTTTCAGATTACTATATAATACCTACTGTGTTGGATGGATTAAGCACAAACGGGGTTATACATTATATCAATACAGTAGAAAAAACATATAACGAATATTGTGAAACAGGAGAAGATGCCTTAATTGCAAAACACTTTTTCGGAGAGAAGCCTCAGCTAATAGGTATATTTTATAATTTACTTCGTAGACAGGTAAATTACGAGGAAGCAAAAGCAGATTTTGAGAACCAAATAAGTAATTCAACACCATATAAAAGGGATATTATATTAAACAGTGAGATCAATAATTATATTGATATTGCCAGAAAGGTTCAAGAAGGAAATGTATCTATTAAAAAAGAAGATTTTGAAAAATTGACAAAGGAGATTATAAATAAAATATAGATACATAAAATATAGAACAAAAGGAGCTGGTAGAATGTATTTAACATTGGAAAATCTTAATGACTTAAATGATATAATTTCAAAATTGAATAACATGGAAGATGAAGATGAGAAAAAGCAGTTCTTGAACACACATACGGAAGATTCGGCGTTGTTTTTAAATGTTTTAAAAAAAGTAAATAAGAAGAAAATTTCAATGGGATATAATAAAGCTAAAGTTCAAAAACAGAGAGAAGAAGTTGAAACAAATTTATATGAAGAAGATGAAATTTATGCAATACTCAGTAGAAAAGAAAATATAGAAATTATTAAGGAATATTCATTAATGGAATTGAAGAAAATGTATGCAGCCGTTTATAAAACAAATCCCACTTCTAATTATACAAAAGAAAGGATTATAGGGGTTTTGCGTAATCGAATGCATACAATGAAAAGGGCAGAGTCATTTGGTTTATCAGTAGAGGAACGAAACAAAAGAACAGTAAACAGTTTTTAATATCAAAATTTATATGGCATTGGAGTATAGCAGCCAGTGCCTTTTTTATTTATGGAAAAGTGTTTAATTAACGATAACTCAATGCTTCTTAGAAAAAATTTTACATTTCCTAATGCAAAAATTCAAATTATGTGCTATGATGAATTTATGGATAGACAAACTTTATGTTACAATGCATAAATCCGCAAGAAAAATTTTATGCATTTTTTTATGCGCAGACCCATGCAGAGGAAATGAACTTTTGTTTTATAGATAAAGATACTGAAAAATAGATTAGGGATGGATAATATATGAAAAGGTCACAAAAAGGGTTTTTTACTACAAAAATAAGCCAGCAAGCCGGTAAGTATAAGTGTATAAAACTGCCGCTTGCTTTATGTGATAAACTGGTCGCGGTGGGGAAGCAGAGTACTTCTTTTTTTATACATAATACAAAGCGCTTGGCGTTTGTTTTGGCGATATTTGTCTTTTATTTTACCAGCAGCAGCTTTTCTTTTTTATCGCAGAAAGAAGGGGTTTTGTCCCATGTAGAAAATGAATGGGTAGAAATCCAAGAAAATTATGATTATGTGCCTACAACGTTTCAGATACCTCTCGATACTGAGGTGATTGATGATAATGATGTGTTGGAGGGTTATGATAATGACGAATTAATTGTGACTTCGGATGAACTGGATCAGTATTCACTGGATGATATTTTGGAAGCCAACGAGATGGGAGTTGATACAGAAGGAATTAAGCAGATGCCGAAGCATATACATGGAAATGTGCAGTCGGCGGGAGCGGGACTTTCGAAGGTTTCGAAGGACGATTGGCAGCTTGTACTCGTAAATAAACAGCATCCGGTGCCTGATGATTATACGTTTACGCTTGGAAAGATTAAGGGAACGATGAAGTGTGATGTGCGGATTATTGATGATTTAATGGATATGATGCAGGCGGCTAAGGAGGACGGGATCAAGCTGGTGGTTTGCTCGCCTTATCGGGATTATAACCGACAGACAGTTTTATTCAACCGCAAAATTGATCATTATATGGAAAAAGGTTATTCCTATCTGGAAGCATACAGAATTTCGTCTATGACCGTAACAGTGCCGGGCGCAAGCGAACATCAAATTGGTTTAGCACTGGATATTGTCAGTACAACATATTCGGAATTGGAGATTGATTTCGGTAAAACAGAAGCAGGAATTTGGCTGAAAGAACACTGTGCGGAATATGGATTTATTCTGCGGTATCCTTTGGGAAAAGAATATATTACAGGGATACAGTATGAGCCATGGCATTTCCGCTATGTGGGCAAGGAAGCGGCGGCGAATATTATGGAACGAGGGATAACGCTGGAGGAATTTTTGGACGAGCTGGAATAATAGGGGGAGCAGATAGTAAATGTATCGTTTGTTAAAACAGGAGGGGCGCGCCAAGCGGGCTGAAGTGACCACTGTACACGGCACAATACAGACGCCGGTTTTTATGAATGTTGGTACTGTTGCGGCGATAAAAGGTGCAGTTTCTACGGCGGATTTAGAGGAAATCGGCACACAGGTGGAATTGTCCAATACATACCATCTACATGTGCGGACAGGGGATGAAGTGATTAAAAAGCTAGGCGGTCTTCAGAAATTTATGTCATGGAATAAGCCAATTTTAACAGATTCGGGCGGATTTCAGGTTTTTTCTCTCGCAGGGCTTCGCAAAATTAAGGAGGAGGGCGTTTACTTTAATTCTCATATTGATGGCAGAAAAATTTTTATGGGGCCGGAGGAGAGTATGCGTATTCAGTCTAATCTAGCCTCCACAATTGCGATGGCGTTTGATGAATGTCCGCCAAGCAAGGCAGAACGCAGCTATGTGGAAAATTCTGTAGAGCGGACAACGCGCTGGCTGGAACGCTGCAAGGCAGAAATGCAGCGCTTAAACGGACTGGCGGATACTATTAATCAAAATCAAATGCTTTTCGGGATTAATCAGGGCGCTGTTTTTGCGGATATTCGTATTGACCATGCAAAACGCATTTCTGAAATGGATTTGGATGGTTACGCTGTGGGCGGTCTGGCTGTTGGGGAAACGCATGAGGAAATGTATTATATTTTGGAGGAAACCATACCATATCTGCCTAAGGAGAAACCAACATATTTAATGGGAGTTGGCACGCCGTCTAATATTTTGGAAGCGGTGGAAAGAGGCGTTGATTTTTTTGATTGTGTTTATCCAACACGAAATGGACGGCACGGACATTTATATACCAATTATGGAAAAATTAATTTATTTAATGCTAAATATGAACTTGATCAGCGGCCGATTGAAGAAGGATGTGGCTGTCCGGTGTGCCGCAGGTATTCACGGGCGTATATTCGTCATTTATTAAAGGCGAAGGAAATGCTGGGAATGCGGTTTTGCGTGCTGCATAATTTATATTTTTATAATACCATGATGACAGAAATCCGTGATGCACTGGACGCAGGAAGATTTGCGGCATATAAGAAAGAAAAATTGGAACGGATGAATGCGTAGACTTATGCAAAAGAAGAGTGAAAGAATTTGACAAAACTTTCACAATTTGTTTGTGCCTTGGAAAGGAATGATAAAAAATATGATGTTAAAACATAGGAAAATAGATGGGGCTGTCGCATAAATGTGGAACTACTGGTTTTATCAAAATCGTATTGATTTGATTTTTCTTCATTTCCCAAGTCGAATACTATAACTGTCTTTTTCATAGGATTTACATATATATGCCCGTCAATCAACTCTGCTCTATGTCCTTCTGGGAGGGTATAGATATCATCTATTGTGTAAATTTTTTCGCGCATTAGTGCCATAGGAGGATCTCGTTTCCTATTATTGTAATACTTATATATTATCGAAAAACTTTATTATTTCAACATTATCTTTTGGGGTTCTTTGGGGTTCATTAAAAAATGCATGCAAAAAGCCTTAAAATCCTATATAAATCAAAGGTTTTAAGGCTTTTTAGATACAAGCTTTCGAAGGGACTTGAACCCTCGACCTACTGATTACGAATCAGTAAATAATTTCTTCAAAATCCTTTATTTTAAAGGGTTTTAAGAAATGTATGCTATAATTTTGCTATAATCTATAAAGAAATAGCGTTATTTAACTTTTCTTGAACAGCTTCCTTTTTGTCATCTAAATGTGCATATACTTCCATTATCATTTTTATGTCAGCGTGTCCCATTAATTCTACAGCTTTTTTTTGGCTTATGCCAGAATAATAAAGCATGGTACAGTAATTATGTCGGAATATGTGTGCGGTCAATCCCTGTATAGGTTCAGCTTCTATCAGTTTTTCTTTATCTGTAGTTATGGCATCATTCATCTTTTTTATAATATGTTTCCACATACGTTCATATTGTGCTGATGACAGCGTGGCAGCGTTTTTACCGGGGAAAAGGTAAAATGTATCAAGATTCTTTAAATAGTCGCGCAGGAATGGGACAGCGCTATCAGGAATGGGGATTGTGCGATTGCCTGCATCACTTTTTGCTCCTTCTTTAATAACTGTTTGATTAACATTTATTACTGCCGATTTATTTACTGTAAGGGATTTGTTTTTAAAATCAATATCAGCTTTTGTTAGTGCCAATGCTTCCCCTTTGCGCAAGCCAAAAAAATAAATCAGGGTAACAAATGCCCGTTCCTTTGGCGTAAAATCAGCTTTTTTAATTGCTTCTTTTTCTAAATCGGTTAATGCGCGCCGTTCTGATTTGTGGCGTTTGGGGACAGTCGCTTTCTTTGCTATATTTTCTATAATTAGTTTATCATCAATGGCACTATTAAAAATTTGCACAAGTGTTAGTTTAATGATTTCGCACGTTCTTGGGTGTTCCTGATTATCATTAATTAGTTTCTGCACATCAGATCTGACAATTTTATTCAGTGGTAAATGCCCCAATTCAGGTATTATATAGTTTAGGGCATTTTTATACATTGCCTTTGTGTTAATGCCTGCAGATGCCTTGTATGTTTCCAGCCAACTATCAGCATAATCCTTTAGTAGTGTATCAGATGTTTTGACTACTGCACCTGTCTTCATTTTCATTTTTAATTCAAAGATTTTTTCTTTTAGTTCTTTTTCGGTTTTAGCAGATAAAAACACATTGTTGGGTTTGCCATCAGGCTTATATCCTACCAATACCGTTGTTGCATATCGTCCGTCTTTACGCTTTTTATACTTTGCCATTGTATCATCCTCCTAAAAAAGTGTATAAAAATAACAGCCAGCAAAAAATTGCTTGCAAGGCTGCTCTAAAGATGATACAATATTTTTGCGTTATGGGTATCATCTTTAGGTATCTATGAAAATCCGTTCGGTGTTGGTGGCATTGGACGGATTTTTGTTTTGGTCATTTGGATATCATTATCCTTATAAAAGCAGTGTGTTTATAAAAAAAGAAAAAAATCCTCCTTCCATAAATGGTAAGAGGATTTTTCGCTAGTCATTTTAAACAACGACCATCTCTGTATGCATATTATCTTACCATATTCCAGATGTATTGTCAAACAAGTTTTGTGGGAAATAGTGCCATAGGTGTTCCTCGCTTTTGATTATTGTAAGGCTTCGATATCTTGAAGGCTAAGTCCTGTTGCCGTCATAATCGTATTTACATCAAGACCTAGTGAAAGAAGATTTCTAGCGATTTGAATACCTTTTTCTTTTTCGCCTTGTTCCCTGCCGACTTTTTCGCCCTGTTCCCTGCCACGCTGTTCAGCTTCATACATATATTGGTTGTAGTCAAGGATTGCTTTCTGTCGTGCTTCGTATTCCAGTCGTTTTTGTTTATCCTGACTGATAATTTGTAATTGTTGATAGGCACTGTCTATATAAGGGTCTTTTTGTGCAACCATATCAAAATCCTCCTTCTTTTCAGAACTAATAAACTTTGCCCATAGAAAAAATTTTTCATTTTCAATATCATCTTTTAATTCCGGCGGTAATTTTGGAAGCATCTATCACATGAAATTCCATTTTATCGGCAAAGGCTGGGGCTGCGCCCCCGCCTTTTTCCAGATATCTCTTCTGTCCCGGTGGGTAGTTTGTTTATGCGAGATTAAATTGTTCCTTCAATGTGCAGTCGTTCTTTTAATGCGTCCTGCAATACGCGGGATAAGCTTAAACCAGATTCGATTACCTTGTCATCCATCCATTTTGGTATGCTGACAGTCCGCTTCACGGCGCGGCTGTCTTTGACCTCAGCGCGGATTAAATTAGCAAATTCTCCTTGGGTGGTTTCAAGGGTTTCAAAATTGCCTGCTGATGGAACGGATTGCTTTTTGTCTATAAGATATTCAATCCATTGCGTTAAGGCTGATTGTGCCATATACATGGCATTTCCTAAAGATTTGCCCTCACTGATGCAGCCGGGTAAATCAGGAAAAGTAATGGTAAAAGAACCATCTTCATTTGGATGAAATATAGCCGGATATACATATTCTGCCATAATTATAACCTCCTACTTAAATATGTGGCTGGTGAAGAAGGGCTTATTTCAGCCCCGCTGCTTTTAGGATCGCATTTGCAGTATTTTCATTTATTTCCCTGTGCCTTGGGACTTGTACTGGGCGGCTGCCAGATTTTTCATAAATTGTATGATCTCCATTCCGATCTATCTTATATCCGGCAGACTCTAACTTTTTTATTAAGTCCCTTCGTTTCACATAACCACCTCCTTATGGTTATATAATACTACGTAAATTACGTAATGTCAATAAGAAATTACGTATGATTGATAACGAACCTAAAGAGGTAATTTTTTTATAAAAGAATAAACCTCCAATTGTACTATGAATACGATTAGAGGTTCGTTCTTTTTGTCTATACGGACGATTTCTCATAGATATTAAGTTATAGCATATATACAAATAATATGCAATATAGTTTTTGATTATTTGTCAAATTAATAACATATTTTGCAGGCATCAAGTCCACGGCTTTCGGCTTCTTCACGAGTAACTTTCCTTGCCTTGGAGGAGTTTGTATTACCGCAATTATTCGTTGCATGATATTTTTTACCTGTAGCAGTTATCCATACATATTCTCCCGGCTGAGTTGTTTCTTCTGGCTGTTCAATAACTGCCTGATTAGCTGGTTGTCCAAGTTCTGTAGATGGAGCAGGAACAGCAGCGAGCGTTGCATTACGCATCACTGTAGCCGCTTCTGGTGTTATAAAGTATTGACCTTCAATATTTACTACAGTGCCGTTTGTCAGGCATTGATTAAGCAGGACAGCATCTGTTGTAACAAACGGTGTGTAAGAGGTTAAAATCTGGTAGCAACCGTCAGTATTGTCCGGTGCAGCTGCTCCTGCAGGATTCGTGCAGACTCCGTTTGCATCAAAGAAGAACCATGTATTGGCGATTTCTACCCATGTAGAAACGGCGTATGTACCATCATCTTTTAAATAATGGATGCCAGTAGCGTCTTGGGTTAACTGTCCAGCCGCAAATACATTAAAGGAAATTAACAGGCTGAGAAATAAAGTTAGTAATGTGGATTTAAAAAATTTCTTCATAAGAAGACCTCCTTTATTTTATATAAAAATTATAAACTACATTGCATATTACATTATGCGCTACGTGAAAATAACAGTATGTTAAATAAAAACTTTAAACAGCATGGTGTCCTGTATTTGACATTTATTATTTAAAAATTATTTTTAAAATTTTTTTTAGCAATTTGTCACCTTTTCGATGTTGCTTTTTCCAATTAGCTGTCATTTTTCGTTTTCCGCTTCCTGGTTTAGCCATATAATCACTCCTTCCCTGTATTTATTGTTATAGTTTTTTGTAGTTTTGAATCATAATCTTTTGTACTAACAACGGATAAATGTATTATCGCATCTGGATAATAAAATATTATATTATGACTTACCTACAAAAAGCAATACTTTTTGGCAAAAAATGTTAAATTATTTGATATTTTATGGCTAAATGTCATTAACTGATTATTTGTTCGGCAATATGCAAGAAACTATAAAAAAATGACGGTTAGTTTTTTGTAAATATCTAACGAAATTTATTATTATCGTAAGGTATGAAAGTATGAGGGTAGATTTTACATCTTATATTATGGTAGTATTTTATTAATAAGAAAACCAATCCCTTATGCAAGGTTGAAAGGAGTGTTGCATATGGACTATGAAAAAGAAATAATTAGATTGATTAAAAAAATAAAAGATGAAACATTTAAAAAGAAAATTTATAGTTTAATCATAGCTTATTTGAGAAGGACAGGAAATTAATTCTTGTCCTTTTCATTCTCTTGTGTTATTAGGCTTTGTGCAAATGATTTAACTACTTTTTTATTTTCATCACTAAGCTTATTATAGGTTTTCAAAGTTTTCATTATTAAATCATAAAATGGATTGTTTTTATCTGTCATTAAAGATTCAATGAATGTCATATCTTCATCTATTGGCAGATTATACATATCACCATTATTATTCCTTAGCCAGTCTTCGTTAACATTAAATTCACGGCATACATCGTTTATAATTCTATCTGTAATATTTTTACTTCCGTTTTCCAATGATGAAATATGTCCTCTTGATTCTATTCCTATTCGTTTTCCAAACTCCTCTTGAGAAAGATGTTTATCTAATCTTATTTCTTTTAAACGCTTGTTCAAAAATGTCACCTCCTAAAATAAATATAGCATAAAAATGTTTTAAAAGCAAACATTTTTTACTTGACAATGTTTTCAAAAAGACGTATGATGTTTCTAAAGCAAACAAAAGATAAATAAAAGATAACAGATATGGAGGTGACAATAAAATGACAGAAAAAAAGCAGGATGTCAAAGAAATTTTCAAAATATTATTAAAATTAAATAATAATAATTTAATGCTTGTTAGTAGTGGGGCAGAACTTCTTTTAGCTAGTCAAGAACTGGCAAAGCAGCAGGCAGTTCAAGCACCACTAGAGAAACCAAGGCAAATATCAATACTAGAGTATGGTGGAGCAAAGATAACATGAGGGGCAAGGCTGGAAATTAGATTATGTTTTTGCAACAGCAGAAAATGAAATAGTTAATGATACAGGTGTAGCATAAACAAAGAAAATAATGTAATAGGAAGTGAGGTGAGGAAAGATGCTTAATGGTTATATATTAGGAAAGGAAAGACTATCCATGCAAGAATTTAAAAACAAGTACTGGATGGGAGGACAAAAAGAATACATCTATCGATTTCATACTATGGACATTGAAGATGGTTTGAGTGAAAGACAGCAACTGTTAATCAACAATGACAGGGCATTGTACAAACTAATAATAGCTATATGGGAAAAACAGTTTAAATGTGATAATAAGGTGTACTCTTTGGAGTCAAAATTGATAAAGAGTAAAAAAATAATAGCAGTATTGATAATGCTGAATACTGCTATTGCGGGAATGTTTATCAAGATTATACATTCTTTAAGTAGTCGATAGCCTTTTTATTTACTCCGATATAGGGTATTTGATTATCCGCAGATTTCAGTATAGGGGAGGTGAGGGGGATGGAACGGGATGAGCTTGCAAAACTGGTAGAAGAACTAAGAGGTGTTATGACTAAAAAAGAAATAACACCTCTGGACGCTAAAAATGCTGCAGCTATGTTGGTAAAGGATGTTGACGAAAGTATTGCACGTCATCATAAACAATACATTACAAGTGGAAAGTTTATGTAATGGCTGATTTAATTGTATCAGGTAAAATAATTTCGGCTATATCCATAATGGTGGAAATAGATTTAAGTCCTGTTTTTTCTGAAATCGAATGGATTTTGCTCCATACGGACTCAGGGCGGATGGTATCAAGGAATTGATGACCAGCAAAAGTGATTGAACTGACCACAAATGAATGCATACGAGAGGGGGTGAGGAAAGGTGATACAAGAAGCATTAAAAGAAGCAGCGGACAAGTTTGGAATTAAATTATTAAAATCCGATAACATTGCTTTAGGCGGTATTATACCCCTGCCAGACGGCAGAAAAGGTGTGATTATAGAGGAGGTGGAGTTATGCAGTTCCCAAGAAAAATGATGACCACAAAAGAATTAAATGAAGAATGTGGAATCCCCAAAGGGTATTTGCGGCAAATGGCACACGTTGAAGGGCAGAAATGTGTAACTAGAAAGCCCGGAGGGAGAAAATTTTACTTTGATACGGACAAGCTGGCGAAGCAGATGGAAAAATATGCGGTTAGGTAAAGGAAGATGGAACGGCAAGAGAATCTAATTTTTATATAGGAGTAAGAACAGTATACAGGAGAATGTAAAAAGCACAAGAAAACAAATGATTGAATATGATGTGGGGTGAGCAAATGTTGTTAGTAATAGGAGTTTCGACAGGAATATCAATAATAGTTTCTTTAATAATAACAAAAATTGCAGTCATCAAACATTTTAAAACTGTTGATGATTACCTAGAGGGTTGTACAAATGAGTTAAAGAAATTGATTTTAAGTATAGTTACTAAAGGCAGTAGTAAATAATGTGATGAGGGGTGAGAAAAAATGCTCAAAAAGGTATTCGAGTTAGTAAAAAGATATGCAAAAGTCCCTGATGAACGAAAAAAGAAACAATTTTCGGTTCAACATGAACAAACGGCAAAATGTACTTTAAAGGGCGACAGCCTTAGTTCGGGTGGTATGATTATAGATTCAGATCTGGTACTTGG
Organism: uncultured Lachnospiraceae bacterium; assembly: GCA_965114465.1. Lineage (GTDB taxonomy): Bacteria > Bacillota > Clostridia > Lachnospirales > Lachnospiraceae > COE1. The sequence goes on along the minus strand of CBCOYO010000011.1, from coordinate 3,978 downwards.
AAACCTTAGAACAGAACGTTGGTACTTGCATTCTAATTATCCTGATGTAATAAAAGTGTCGTTTGCAGTTTTTTATGATGATTGGTGCAAATTTCAAAAGTTACCTGCTGGTCTGGAACTTCAAAATCTTCTAGCGGAAACGAGAAATAAAAATATTCAGATGTTACGAAAAGAGAATACAAGTTTACCGGAAAAAGCAAGAAGTGACCAAGTTGGTACTTCAAGCAGTTATAAAGTACAGACAAATATAGATGATAAACTGACAGTAAAAAGTTCAGTAAATGTCAACGAATATCTACGGGACTTAGCTAATAGGAGTTATCGGGGAAAGATAGAAGATAAAATGCTGGGCAAAATTGATGAAGCCATACTTGAAAAATATGCTGAAATTAAGCAGCAGGGAGGTATATTGGCAGGAATATGCAATTTATATCGTCAATTAAGATTTTGCAATCCAGACCTTGCGTTGTACGTTCAAAAAAAGATGCTGCAAGTTGCTAAAGAGCAAGATAATTTAGCATACGAGAGTATAACAGAGCAACCAACAGGAAAAGAATCAACAAAAATTGACGGTCAGAGTTTTACTGCGGATTTCATAATCGGTACAAATACCCGCGAAAAACTGGAAAAAACGTTATTAGATTTTATCGAAAATACAACTGAAAACGCACGTAAACACTGTGCAATACCAGAGTGTATTAGAGTGTTGCCGGATATTGCAAATTTGCTATTTGAAATTAGTAGACATCATTAATAGTAGAACAGTAATCATAAGTAAATGTATCTTAGTGTGATGTGGATAACTTGTGAAAAGGTGTGGATAACCAGATGTTAAAACACGTAGACATATTTATTGAGAGCGACATACCGCCGCTGAAAAGGCAGTCAGGCAGATACGGCTATATACTTGCATACATAAATCAAAATAACGAATTGAAAACAGCGGAAGGCTATGGAAGTGCGCTGTCAGCCACGCAGAACAGCCTTGCGCTGGATGCAATGGCAGCAGCCTTGCAACGTATGCGAGAAGCAGCAGAAATAAATATCTATGTTAATTCGGCATATGTTGCAGGTATGTTTGCATCCGGAACCTTCGCAGCATGGCAGCAGAACGGTTTCATTAGCAGCAAAAACAAGAAAATCGTTGATTATCCAAAATGGGAGCGGCTTTCTGCCTTAGTTAAAATGCACGTAGTTATTGTTATGTACACTCCGCATCACGAATATAGTTTGTATCTGCGTAATTGTATAAAAAACTGCAAGGAAGGATAAGAAAGAATACTTGCAAAAATCTAATAAATCCAAAACGGATGAATAATTCAACAGGTAAATTTCTGTGTGTCGTGCGTGGTGCGTATGCACCACATTCTCACAATCCTCTACTTTTATATAGGGTGCGCAGGCTTCCCCTGAACAACCGCCTGCGCACCACGCAAGGCACACAGAATAGGAGGCAGTATGTCAGCATATGACGGCAAAATAACAGCAATGCGCGATAATGGCAGCAGTACAGATATTGTTGTCCGTGTAGATGGCGCAGACATGGCATCAGATATCAAAAATAAAAATATCCATGATGTTAGCCTGCGCCTAACTGATACGCGTACAATATCACAGGAACAGCGCAAAAAAATTTATGCGACTTTAAAAGATATATCTTTATATACTGGATATACGCCAGAAGAAGCAAAAGAAGTGATGAAATACTATTATATCCAGCAGACAGGTAATGATTATTTCTCCTTGTCAGACTGCTCTATACTAACAGCAAAGGAGTTTATTAATCAGTTAATAGACTTTTGTTTAAAAAACGGCGTAATCACGTCAGAGGCACTCTCAACACGCACAGATGATATAGATACATACCTGTATCAATGCATACGCCGCCGAAAATGTGCTATATGTGGCAAAGACGGGGAACTGCATCATTGGGACGCGATAGGTATGGGACACGATAGGCGAACCTATGACGACAGCAGCAACAGAAAAATATGCCTGTGCCGTGTACATCATACTATTGCACATCAAAAAGGCAGACAAGCATTTGAGAGGGATTATCATGTATATGGGATTATCGTTAAGGAGCAGTGATTGTAATGGAAGAATGGAAACCAAAATACAAATGCAGCGATTGCAACGACAGCGGATTTGTTTGGACAGTTCGTGCAGACGGCACACGGGAAATGGTGATGTGCCATTGTCATCCGCTGGTCAAAAACAGAAAAGCAAAGCCTTGGGACGGTGATAGTGCGATCAGGCGCGCAATTAAGAAAAAGGACAATTATAATATTAGAGGGTAAAAGAGTATAACGGAACTAATACGTAACATATTTAGTTGTTTGAAAGGTGGCGAATATAGTATTTAATATTACGAAACGATTTATTGAATAAAGGTGGAAGGATATAATGGCAGGATTTATAAAAATATATAGGGATATATTAGATTGGGAGTGGTGGTCTGATATAAAGACATACAGAGTATTTACTTATATGTTACTCAAAGCTAATTGGACAGATGGAAAATTTAAAGGAATTGATGTCCCGAAGGGGTCGTTTGTTACGTCATTAGACAAATTAGCGTATGAAACATCCCTATCAGTGAATGAAGTAAGAACAGCGATAAAACATCTAATAAAAACGGATGAAATAACAAGCGAATCGCATGGAAAGTTTACGATATTTACAGTGAAAAACTATTGTCAATATCAAGATGATAACAAACAAAACCCAGACAAAGCACAAACAGAAAACAAACAAAACATAGACAAAGAACAAGAAAATATCAAGCAAATCATAGACGAAGCACAAGAAGATATCAAGCAAATCACAAACAAAACACAGGAAGATAACAAACAAAACCCAGACAAAGCACAAACAGATAACAGACAGATAACAAATAAAACACAAGAAGATAACAAACAGATAACAGACAAAACACAAACAGATAACAGACAGATAACAACAATAGAAGAATATAAGAAATATAATAATAAAAAGAATAATATAACTATGTGCATTGCTGACGCAGATGCACTGCTTGATCAACTTTGGAAATTGTACCCCCTAAAAAAGGGCAAAGGCAGGATATCAGATGCCGCCAAAAAAAGGATCGCAGCTATTGGCTATGATGAAATGGCAAGGGCGATAGAACGGTACAAAAAATACGTTGATAGCGTGGACTATTTGCATTACCAAAACGGGAGCACATTTTTTAATAGCGGATACATAGACTATCTGGACGCAAATTACAGTGATACAGTTGCAAATACACCTAAACATTCCAGTCAAAAAAATAATCAGTTTGGGAAAATGATGCAACAGGATTATGACATAGAACAACTAGAACAAATGCTAGAAGAAAGCTAAAATATTGCACCAGACGGCACCATATCAGCCGAGAAAGGAATAAAGGGTAGAAATGATAGGGATAACGGCAAAAGATTTAATACGGGGGCAAAAACAGCGATTAAAAGAAAAAACACAGCAGGAAGAAAGCAAAGCGACATTGGCGGCGGCAAAAGCACGGTTTAAGAGAGCACCATATTATTGCACTGTATGCAGCGCAGAAAGGGGAAAACGTGGAAATATGGCTGATTAAATTTATAGCAGCGTGTATGTTTGGGATGTGCTGCATGGCAGCAGGATTTATATATTTTTTTGATGAGAGGGGGGGAAGTAACAGGAACAAATAAACAGTATGGCGGCAGAGCACCGACCAAGTACCACTACCGCCATAGATTCGCATGAAAGGATTATATCATATATCTTTCTTTCATGCAAGCGGATAGGAGGAAAAATGTATGGAAGCGAAGGAAAGATTAAGAAATGATATTCTTACAGCTATGAGAGTGCACATTGATGCAAATACGCTGTTGATACTGGAAACAGTTATTGTACAGAACCTACAGGGAATTGAAATAACACCGTTGTTTTGCAACCCCAAAATCAATACCTAAACTCAAAACCCTTATTTCATCA
>CBCOYO010000010.1:16679-41168 GCA_965114465.1 uncultured Lachnospiraceae bacterium | reverse complement strand
AATAAGTCTTTAGCCTGTTTTGCTTGGCTATAAACTTATTATACGAGGAGAATGAAAATGTTAAAGGATATACTAAAGTTTCTATTCCCAGAATATCAGATAAAAGCGTGTGTAGAGGAACGCGGTTTTATAGCGGAATCGCAGCCGAATATAAATTTAGCACAACAGACAACGCAAGTATACACACAAGAGAACATCCAGCAGCAGGCAGCGCCAACATCCTTACAAACAATGCAGGGAACAGAACCAGCAATTTCGCGGTATGCTAGGACAGGGAAAAATATCTTTACACCGGCAAAGGAAGATACGAAATCTGCATTTAAGGCAAATGATGTTTTTGAGGGACTTTCAGAGGCTCTAAAGGAATATTGGGTAGGATCTGAAAAAGACCGAAATGCCATTTGCAAGGCATATCAAAGACCATATGTCCGAGGATTTGACAATAAGGTGCCTAAGAATGGGATTTTGCTAATTAGCGCCGAAAGCAGGGGGCGGGTGTATGCTGTTCGATGTATCAGTGAACTGCTAAGACAGAAGAAAGTGTTTCGATATGCCGAAATTGCTGTGTTGGATTTTGAAGATTATTCTTCAGACTTATCAAATATTCTTTTTTTGAGCGACTTATACAAAGCACTCAATACAAATACGGAAACAGTGGTTTTTGAGAATATCGACAAAGCATTATTAATGCAGTTGGATGTAATTTATCAGTTTTTGACAGAGGGAAGCTATAAATTATCCAAACGATATATGGTTAGCAATGGAAGTCTTGTTGAATCCGCTGGCGTGCTAAATACGGAGTTGATTTCCGAGTTAGTCGCTAACGGAAAATTTTTTGTGTTTACAACTACAATGCCGCAGGAGAAAGTGATATCGTTCCTAGGAAATAAGATTGTAAAAGAAATTGGTGATATTATTACGCTAGATCCGATAGCTGACAATCAGGTTAGAGATCTAGCATATACAATATGCGTAAATCTGGTGCAGAAATGCAGAGCAAATCTTCATATTGATGTTGTGTTCGATGAACAGATGCTTAAGGAAATAGGCAGTCATTATCGCGCCGATCTAGGTGTTAAGAAATTTAAAGAATATATTGACAATAATTTGTATAATGCGCTTTCGGAAATGAAGCTACAGGAGTTATTGCGGGATAATGAAAGCGTAAAACTAATCTATGAAAATGGATATTGTGTTGAACTGGCAGGTGAGAAGAAGATCCAAACAGCGCAATTCATAAAGAATTTTGCTCTGGCTGGGCTGGAAGATGCACGAAAGGAATTGGATCAGGTTGTAGGATTGAAAAAGGTGAAGGAGTATGTCCTTAATCTCGAAACAAATTATAAAGTGCAGCAACTGCGTGAAGGAAAAGGATTGCAGAAATCAGATATTTCAATGCATATGATTTTTGTCGGGAATCCGGGAACTGGAAAAACGACGATAGCACGTATTGTAGCGAAATATCTTAAGGCATTGGGTGTTTTATCTTCGGGGCATCTCTGCGAAGTGACAAGGGCGGACTTAGTGGGGCAATATGCTGGCCACACGGCAGTTAAAACTACAGATGTAATAAAAAATGCTTTAGGTGGGGTGCTTTTTATAGATGAGGCATATGCTCTTAGCAGAGATAAGAATGATACGTTTGGCTTGGAAGCGATAGACGCTCTTGTGAAGGGAATGGAGGATTATAGGAATGACTTGATTGTAATACTTGCAGGGTATGAAGATGAAATGCAAGAATTTTTAAAAGCAAATTCTGGTTTAAAATCAAGATTTCCCAATATAGTGCATTTTGAAGATTATTCGATTGACGAGATGTATGAAATTGCCAAGATAACGGCAAAGTCCAAAGGATATTGCTTGTCCGATACGTGCAAGGAAGGGATGTTTCATGTATTGAAAAAACACCAGATAAAAGGCAAAAATGATGGGGGCAATGGCCGTCTTGTAAGGAATCTTATAGAATCTGCTATATTAAACCAATCACAAAGAATTGTTCATAATGTAGAGGAGGATGCAGAACTTCTTATTCCGTCTGATTTTGGTTTTGATAAGATTGCTGCATTTGATTTGGAGAAAAGCTTGTCAGAAGTGATAGGAATGGAAGAAGTTAAGAATTTTATTCGCACGCAGTATGCTATGCTTCAAGCATATAAAAAGAGAAAAATGGCAAATATTGATGTGGATACCACGCAATCCCTTAATATGATATTTGCAGGCAATTCTGGAACAGGAAAAACAACAATGGCGAGAATTGTAGCAGATATGCTGTATTCAATGGATATGCTAAAGTCTGGACAGTTTGTTGAAACGGACAAAAGCGGACTCGTGGCACAGTACGCAGGACATACAGCACAAAAGACAAAAAGTGTATTTGAGTCTGCTCTAGGAGGGGTTTTATTTATTGATGAAGCCTATGCGATAACGAATGATAGTGCTGGTTTCGGGCAGGAGTGCATTGATACCTTGGTGAAATTGATTGAGGATTATAAAGGTGAAATTGTAGTGATTTTGGCTGGATATCAAAAGGAAATGAATGAGTTTTTAAAAGCAAATTCTGGTTTGGAATCCCGATTTCCCTTGAAAATAGACTTTCCAGATTACTCTGCGGCGGAAATGTTTGAAATTGGAAAACAAATGATTGCAACGCGTGGTTTTGTTTTGGAAACTAGTGCAGAGGAAGTATTTGAAGAAGAAATTGTTCGGTTAAAGCGATATGCAACGGCTTCTTCCGGAAATGGAAGAATGGTCAGAAACTTTATTGAAGATATTATTCGCAGACAAAGCGCCAGAATTGCGGCAGAAGATGTTTCAAATGAAGATTTGATATTAATATTATCTGTGGATGTGTGCCCAGAAACAACAAATACAAATGAATTCGATATCGAAAAGGAATTATCGAAAGTGATTGGTCTTGAATCAGTGAAAAAGTATATTCGCAGTTTAAACGCATGGCTGAAATTGCAGACGGAAAGGAAAAAGGCAGGATTAAAAACGGATAATACGCAGACAATGCATATGATATTTGCTGGTAATCCTGGAACTGGCAAAACGATGATGGCGCGAACAATAGCAGATCTTCTTTACAATATGAATGTTTTGCAGTCCAATCAATTTATTGAAACGGATCGATCAGGATTGGTAGCTGGATACATAGGACAAACGGCAATTAAAACCAGACAAGTGATAGAAACGGCATTGGGAGGCGTATTGTTTATTGATGAGGCATATGCGTTAGCACAGGGCGGAGAAAATGATTTTGGTCGGGAAGCGATTGATACATTAGTAAAAATGATGGACGACAATCGTGACAGACTTGTAGTGATTTTGGCAGGGTATAGCAAAGAAATGAAAGATTTTTTAAATAAGAATGCAGGGCTTCGATCGAGATTTGCAAACATTATTGAATTCCCTGATTATTCAACAGATGAATTAATGAAGATTGCAGAAGGGATGTATGCAGAGCAAGGTTATGTGGTGTGTGCAGGAGGAAAGGCAGTGTTTCGGGAGAAAATTGAGGCGGCACGAAAAAACAGCCAATTTGGCAATGGCAGATATGTGCGGAATGTTTTTGAAAGATCACTGAATAATCAGGCATTGCGGTTAAGTGCGGAAAACGATTATACCAAAGAGTCGCTGACTGCTATTACAGAAAATGATATTAAGGAGGCATAAGCGAATGAAAGTTTTATCGAACTTACTAGCAATATTATGGTTCTTTGGTGTTTTGCTGTGGACATTGGTTTTGGGAACGCTTGCGATTCTTATTATACTCTTTAGCGATATAATAGTAATGCTTAAATCAGGATTTTCAACGTCGATCTTAGGATTTGCATTTTGCTTTTTAGTGGGACTGGTTTTGGCAATTACTGGATGGGTTCCAGCATTCCGAAAATGTTATTATAAGCTTCCTTGGCTGTATCCCTATAGTATGATGATGCTGATGAATTTGTTTATATTGTCGATTGCAGAAGCAATATTAGCCAAAGGATTTTCCGTAATAAGTACGCCAAGGCATATTTTTGCAATTGTTCTTATGGTGATTCAGGTAATCATATGCAGGGGGCTTATGTGCATTTACCTAAATAAATATCCAATGGTTCTGCATAAATATGACAGGGTGGAGTGAGGAAAACGAATATGGATGAAATAAAGCAAGAAACGATAATCAATAAAGGAAGTACAGATTTTCAAGGAACACAGATTCATCAAAATCAGCTTTACGAGGATGAGAGAACATATATTTCAAATATTCCGCAGAGTACAGAGCAAAGACAGAGTAAAAATTCGTCTTTTACTGCGAGAATCAAGCGGGGAGCTGGAATATTGTTGTTTGCAAGTTTGCTGTCGGTGGTGGCGATGGAAATGACACATACAAGTAAATCTGTTGATACCAGCGCTATGGCAAAGGAAGCAATTGAAACACATATTTCTACAACACTTGCAATCGGTACGAGGATTTTGTCAAATGACGATAATTATATTGGGGGAGATCTTACGATAACGCATCATTCAGACGAGGATGAAACGACGATTTGGGTATGGGATTATGCCGCAGAGGATGGCGATTATGTTCAAATTATTGTAGATGGAACGCCGCTTGGTGAGCCTTTTATGATAAAAAATAAGCCAGTTTCGTTTAAAGTTCCTACAGTAGCAGAAGTTCAAGTGCTTGGAACAAGAGATGGGGGCGGTGGTATAACATATGGTGTGTATTATGAACTAAACCAAACGACCTATTTTAATGGCGTAAATCAGGGTGGAAGTAATCTTTATACACTAATAAGGGAATAAAAGGTTTGTTTTTCTGAAAGCAAGAGGTATCCGTTTAAAAGTAAAGTACTTTGATGTTATTGATTGGTACACGTGAAGATTATGCAGGAGGTATAAAAATGATACGTGAGATTTGTGCAGATGATTTTCAGGGGCTGATGCGGCTTTATACACAGCTTCACAACAATCCTATGCCAGAGCTAAATCAGGAGATATTGCAGCTTTGGCAGCGGATATTAGAAGATAAAAACCACCATATTATTGTGGCAGAGGAAGACGGCATGATTGTGTCGTCTTGTGTATGCGTAATAATCCCCAATTTAACGCATAACCAGCAGCCTTATGCATTTGTTGAAAATGTGATTACGGACGTGAATTTCAGAAAGAAAGGATTCGCGACAAAGTGCTTACACTATGCGAAAGAACTTGCAATTCAGGAAAATTGCTATAAATTAATGCTGCTGACAGGCTCGAAAGAGGAGAGTACACTGCGTTTCTATGAAAAAGCAGGTTACAATAGAAAGGACAAGACAGCATTTATTCAATGGATATAAAGCAGCATGAAAACAGAAAATAATGATATTAAGAAATAATACAAATTATAAAACAATCAATGCTGTAAAAAGTACGATTATGCGTTAAAAAGGGGTGGGGCTGTCGCATTAAAGACAAACGGGTACAAGATAGTCTAACACTGTGCTAAGATTTATACCATATCTGGTATCATCAATGCTTATTGCGACAGCCTCTCCTTTTCTCGGTGTGTTTGCAAGAAATTTTCCGATATTTTATTTTTCATCAATTACAGTGCCATCATTATACAGTTCTAGGATATTCTGAATTTTTTCTGTAGGAGTGGAAACATTTTCCATTGACAAATCATGGTTCATAAAGTCAATAATGGAAGCAAGGAATTTGCTCATATCCGCTTCAATATAATATGGCTTTTTCAATAATTCAGGCGGACGGTAGCAGAGGTTTGTTGTAAATAATTTCTCGAATACCCCTTCCGTAAATGCTTTGTCAAATTCTTCCAGACCATTGGTAAATAAACCAAAGGTTGCACAGATAAAGACACGCTTTGCCTTCATCGCTTTAAGCTGTCTTGCAGTATCCACCATACTTTCACCGGAAGAAATAATATCGTCAACAATAATAATATCTTTTCCTTCAATATCGTTACCTAGAAATTCGTGGGCAACAATTGGGTTTTTACCGTTGACGATTGTAGAGTAATCACGGCGCTTGTAGAATAAGCCTGTATCTGCACCAAGTACGCTTGAAAAATAGATAGCACGTTCCATAGCACCTTCATCTGGCGAAATTACAATAATATGCTCCTTGTCAAGCACTAAATCATTTACAGATGCAAGCAGTGCCCTAGTAAATTGATAATGGGCTGTAAAGTTGTCAAATCCGCTTAACGGTGCTGCATTTTGGATTCTGGGATCATGTGCGTCAAATGTAATAAAATTGCTGACGCCCATTTCGGTCAATTCTTCAAATGCATAGGCGCAGTCTAAGGATTCACGCCCTGTTCGGCGATGCTGGCGTCCTTCGTAGAGATATGGCATAATAACATTAATGCGGTGCGCCTTTCCATTTGTGGCGGCAATTACACGCTTTAGTTCCTGATAATGATTGTCCGGCGACATCCGGTTAATATAGCCGTTCATTTTGTATGTAAGGCTGTGATTGCATACGTCAACCATAATAAATAGATCTTTACCGCGCACAGTTTCGTTTAAAACAGCTTTCCCTTCGCCGCTGTTAAAGCGCGGAGTGGAAAAATTTAACAGATAATTCGGTTCAGAATACCCCTGAAATGCGGGATCGTTGTTGTAGACGTTATTCATTTTTTTGCGGAATTTAATTAAATATTTGTTGACTTTGCTGCCAAGATCGGAAGCACTGTTTAATACAACAAGCTTTAATGGTGCCACTGGACGGGCATTTTTCAGTTCATGTAAATTGGGCATTATAGTATAGTTCCTTTCTTATTCTCTTTCACCGTTTTTTATGGGTGCTTAGACCGATAAGCAGTTTCATTTATCGGAATAGGATAATAAAATTTTTTTATACTACTTATTTTATAACATTCTAGTAGTGACACGTCAAGGAATTTCTTGTATGATATAGGTGAGAATAAATGTAAAATATTGCCATCGTTGCTTTAAAAACGCGGATTTTCAAAGGTTTTGGCAATTTTTGCCAATCGAAAAAGAATTATGAATTTTTTATGCGCAGATTGGTGCGGAGGAAATTAGGTTACTTTTCACACTCACGCCAAAGTAGTGGGAATCATGCGCCAAAATGCTTGCACTTTAGCATTTTGTGTGCAAAATCTGTTATAATTCACACCTCAGTAACTTATAAGCTAATAAAAACTGGCATGAGTGTGAATTGTAACGAAATTAGCAACTAAGGCGGCGTATGGGTCGCACGGTGAGCAGGAGGAACAGCAGAAATGGAAAAACAGCATTTACACATTGTAGAAAAAGTGGCTTCGGGGAGCATTGCTGAGGAACTGGAAATAGAAGCAGGAGATATTTTGCTGGAGATTAATGGCAATAAAATAGAAGATATATTTGACTATCAGTATTTTACGCAGGACGAGTATATTGAAGTTCTGATTCGTAAGCGTTCTGGTGAGGAGTGGCTTTTGGAGATTGATAAGGAGTTTGACGAGGATTTAGGGATTACGTTTGAGAATGGATTAATGGACGCATATCGTTCTTGCCGTAATAAATGTATTTTTTGCTTTATCGATCAGATGCCCAAAGGAATGCGGGAAACGCTGTATTTTAAAGATGATGACTCACGGCTTTCGTTTTTGCAGGGCAATTATGTTACGCTGACAAATATGTCTGATGAGGATATTAATAGGATTATCCGCTATCATTTGTCACCGATTAATATTTCTTTTCAGACGACAAATCCCGAGCTGCGCTGCAAGATGTTGAATAACCGTTTTGCAGGTGAGGCTTTACAGAAAGCATGGCGGTTGGCGGAGGCCGGGATTACGATGAATGGGCAGATTGTGTTGTGTAAAGGCGTGAATGATGGTGCGGAGTTAGAGCGAAGCATACGGGATTTAGCGGAACTTTTGCCGACGTTGGAGAGTGTATCGGTAGTTCCCGTGGGGCTTTCTAAGTATCGGGAGGGATTGTATCCGCTTGAACCGTTTACGAAGGAGGACGCGCAGGCAGTGCTAAATTGTATTCACCAGTGGCAGAATAAGCTTTTTCCAAAGTATGGGCTGCATTTTATTCACGCAAGCGATGAATGGTATATTCTGGCGCAGGAGGAACTGCCCAAAGCAGAGCGCTATGATGGGTATTTGCAGCTTGAAAATGGCGTGGGAATGTTGCGGCTTTTAATGGACGAATTTCAGGAAGCTTTTGCACAGGCGGCAAGCAGGGTAGTGCAGCCGCGCACGTTGTCCATTGCAACAGGAGAACTTGCCTATCCATTTATACAGGAAATGGCTTTGCAGGTTATGGAACGTTTTCCGCAGATTATAATATATGTCTATCCGATACGCAATAATTTTTTCGGAGAGCAGATAACAGTTTCAGGGCTTTTAACGGGTCAGGACTTAATAGCGCAGCTTACTGGAAAGAAGCTGGGAGAGTGTGTTTTGCTTCCGCAGAATGTCCTAAAGAGCGGTGAGCGGATTTTCCTTGATGATATTACAGTCGATATGCTCGAAAAAGCTTTACAAGTTCCTGTAGATATTGTAAAATCAAGCGGTCAGGATTTTGTAAACGCAGTCTTGGGAGAGTTTGCCGGAGAGAATCTGGAAGAAATAGAATAGGAGAGGATAGCAAAATGGAACAAAATAAGAAAAAACCGATTGTAGCGGTTGTCGGACGTCCCAATGTGGGAAAATCAACACTGTTTAATGCGCTTGCAGGGGAACGGATCGCCATAGTCAAAGATACGCCGGGGATTACAAGGGATCGTATTTATACAGATGTGGAGTGGTTGGATTGGAGTTTTACGTTGATTGATACGGGAGGAATAGAGCCGGACAGTAAGGATATTATTTTGTCGCAGATGCGTGAGCAGGCAGAAATCGCAGTGTCAACAGCAGATGTTATTATTTTTCTTGTGGATGTGAAACAGGGGCTGGTGGATGCAGACGCAAAGGTAGCGGATATGCTGCGGCGCAGCCAGAAGCCAGTAGTGCTGGTGGTAAATAAAGTAGATAGTTTTGCCAAGTATGAAGCAGATGTATATGAATTTTATAATCTTGGAATTGGTGATCCAATAGCGATTTCGGCAGTAAATAAGCTTGGAATCGGTGAAATGCTGGACAAGGTGACAGCACTTTTCCACACGGAAGATTTTGAGGAATCCGAAGATGAAAGACCACGTGTAGCGATTGTCGGCAAGCCCAATGTAGGGAAATCTTCTATTATAAATAAGCTGATTGGAGAAAACCGCCTAATTGTTTCGGATATTGCGGGAACGACGCGTGACGCCGTGGATACGGAAGTCGTGTATGATGGCAGGGAATATATTTTTATTGATACGGCGGGACTGCGCAGGAAAAACAAAATTAAAGAGGAATTGGAACGTTTTATGATTATCCGCACGGTGAGCGCGGTGGAACGTGCCGATATTGTAGTGCTTGTAATTGATGCGGTAGAGGGGGTAACAGAGCAGGACGCTAAAATCGCAGGAATTGCACATGACAGGGGTAAGGGTATTATTATTGCAGTCAATAAATGGGATGCAATTGAAAAAGATGACAAGACGATTTACCGTTTTACGGAAAAAGTACGTAATATTCTTTCTTTTATGACCTATGCGGAAATTGTATTTATCTCGGCAGTGACAGGACAACGGTTAAACAAATTGTTTGATACGATTGATATGGTAATTCAGAATCAATCGCTGCGCATATCGACTGGTGTAGTCAATGAAATTGTTATTGAGGCAACGGCATTACAGCAGCCGCCTGCCGATAAGGGAAAGCGCTTAAAGATTTTCTATACAACGCAGGTAGGCATTAAGCCGCCGACATTTGTAACATTTGTTAATGATAAGGAATTAATGCATTTTTCGTATCTGCGATATTTGGAAAATAAGCTGCGGGAGGCATTTGGATTCCGTGGAACGTCAATAAAAATAATTGTTAGACAAAAAAAGCAGGGGGATTGATTTATTATGATTCGTTTGGTGTGTGTGTTGATTGGCTATATTTTTGGGTGTTTTCAGACTTCCTATATTTATGGCAGGCTTCACGGCATTGATATTCGGAAGCATGGCAGCGGAAATGCTGGTACAACAAATTCTTTGCGAGTTTTAGGTAAAAAGGCGGGGGCAATTGTTCTGTTTTGTGATATACTAAAGACAGGGATAGCAATTATGTTTGTGCGCTTTCTGTTTCGGGAACGATACGGGGATATTTTGTATCTGCTGGCGATTTATGCTGCTGCTGGAACGATATTGGGACATAATTTTCCATTCTATCTGGGATTTAAGGGCGGAAAAGGGGTTGCATGTACTGCGGGACTAATTATATTTTTTCATCCATATATGGTAATTCCGGAAATTATTACGTTTTTTGGCATCTTTTTTACAACACATTATGTATCGCTTGGATCGATTCTTGTGCAGTTTGTGTTAATTGCAGAAATGGTAGTATTAGGGCAGACGGGCGTTTTAGGAATGGAGCAGACAGCACTGAATGAATTGTATTTCGTAACGGTTTTGCTGGCACTGCTGGCTTTCTGGGAGCATCGGGAGAATATTAAAAGATTGATACATAAGGAGGAGCGAAAGACGTATTTAACTAGGAAGTCTGAAAGTGAAAGCTAGAAAAACGGGAGAGGGAACTTTGATGTAGAGGTAGTTGTTTATGATTATGCTATTTCTTTTGAAGTGACTTTAAAATGGTATAGAACAAGTAAATAACGGGAATTAAGGGAAAAGGTAAGAGGGTTTTAGTATGGCAAAAATAGGGATAATTGGGGCAGGAAGCTGGGGAATCGCACTATCGGTTCTGCTTCATAATAATGGACACACAATTACTGTATGGTCGGCGCTGCCGCAGGAGATAGAGCAATTAAAAGCCTGTCATGAGCACAAGGATAAACTTCCGGGAGTGAAGCTTGCGGAGGATATTTTATTTACCACAGATTTATCGAGAGCGGTGAAAGAAATGGATATTTTGGTGCTTGCAGTGCCGTCCTCCTTTACAAGAGAAACTGCGCATCGTATGGCGGAATTTGTAGAAAATGGGCAGATTATCGTCAATGTGGCAAAAGGCATTGAAGAAGCTACGTTAATGACGCTTTCACAGGTGATAGAGGACGAAATACCACAGGCGGATGTGGCGGTGCTTTCCGGCCCGTCCCATGCCGAAGAAGTTGGCAAAGGGATTCCGACAACAATTGTGGTAGGCGCGTCAAGCAGAGCAACCGCAGAGAAAATTCAAAATATTTTTATGAGTGATGTATTTCGTGTTTATACGAGTCCAGATGTGCTTGGCATTGAACTTGGCGCAGCACTGAAAAATGTGGTTGCACTGGCGGCAGGAATTGCGGATGGGCTTGGCTATGGCGACAATACCAAAGCGGCGTTGATTACAAGAGGAATGGCGGAAATTTCGCGCCTTGGCATGGCAATGGGTGGCAAATTTGAAACGTTTAGTGGTTTGTCTGGTATTGGTGATTTGATTGTTACCTGTGCCAGTATGCATTCCAGAAATCGACGTGCCGGCATCTTAATTGGGCAGGGTAAGACAATGGAGGAAGCAATGGCAGAGGTAAAAATGGTAGTGGAGGGCGTTTTTTCCACAAAAGCAGCCGTGGCATTGGCAGAAAAATACCATGTGGAGCTTCCTATTATTGAGCAGGTTCATGAAGTGCTGTTTTGCGGCAAGGCGGCAGCAGACGCAGTAAAGGACTTAATGATACGAGATAAAAAGATTGAGATTTCTGGGAATTGGGATGCGTGACTGGTAATCTAATATATTATTTTACAATCTAACAAAAAAATGTTATATTAAAAAATTTATTTGGAGGAAAAAATTATGGCAAATGAATCATTTAACAGTACACAGGATTATGTGGCAAGCAAGGAGCTTCTTGCAAGCGTTAATGTGGCGATTGCGCTGAAAAAACCGCTGTTAATTAAAGGAGAACCAGGAACCGGTAAAACAATGCTGGCGCAGGCGGTTGCAAATTCGCTGGGCAAAAAGCTGATTATCTGGAATATTAAATCCACTACGAAGGCACAGGACGGATTGTATATGTACGATACAATCCAGCGTCTGTATGACGGACAGTTTGGTGAGGAGGGCGTGGACGATATTGCAAGATATATTAAACTTGGCAAATTGGGCGAAGCGTTTGAAAGCGAGGAGCAGGTTGTCCTTTTAATTGATGAGATTGATAAAGCCGACTTAGAGTTTCCAAATGATCTTTTATGGGAGCTGGATCAGATGGAATTTTATATCCATGAAACAAAGCGCACGGTAAAAGCAAAACATAGACCGATTGTAATTATTACCTCCAATGCGGAGAAGGAACTACCCGATGCGTTTCTTAGAAGATGTATTTTCCACTATATTGACTTCCCGAATCAGGAATTAATGGAGGAGATTATCAGGACACATTACCCAGACGTGGAGGAAAATTTGTTAAAGAACGCAATGCAGGTATTTTACGATATCCGAACACTGCGCGATATCCGCAAAAAGCCAAGTACATCAGAATTAATCGACTGGATTAATGCACTGCAAATCGGCGGGATTCCTACCGATACGCTGCGGGAGAAGCTGCCATTTATCGGCGTTGTTGTCAAAAAAGACGAGGATTTAACAACGGTTCGGCAGGAAATTCACTAGAATAACCTGCGCAAAATATAAGGCTGTTCAGCAGGGGGTTATACTGGTACAGTGATGTACAAATAACGTTGAAAACCAATGATTGCTTTTGACACAGATAGCAGTGATTTTGCGCACGAAGAAAGCGAGGAAATGGTATGTTTATAAAATTTTTCTATACCTGCAAGGAAAAAGGGCTGAATATTACGCTGGGCGAATGGCTTGACTTGCAGGAGGCGCTGGATAAAGGGCTGTGTGAAAGTTCTCTGACGCAGTTTTACTATATTGCAAGAATGATCCTTGTGAAAACCGAAACAGAATACGATAAGTTTGATATGGCGTTCGAGGAATGCTTTAAGGGTGTGAAAATGGAAACCGAAATCGGCAAAAATATGCTGTCTTGGCTGGACAAGCCGGAGATGAGCAAATTGCTGCACGAGGAGGAAAAGCATTGGCTGAATCAGATTGAGGACATCCATGTCGATAAAGACGATGTTGAGGAGAAATTTAAGCAGCGTTTAAAAGACCAAGACAGTGAGCATAATGGAGGCAGCTATTGGATTGGCACAATGGGAAAAACGCAGTTTGGCAATACCGGCGGCAACGTCGGCGGTGTGCGGGTTGGCGGCACAACAGGTTATCAGTCTGCTTTCTCGGTGGTTGGCGCTAGAAAATATAGGGATTTCCGTGATGATAAGGTCATTGACAATCGGCAGTTCCAACTTGCGCTGCGAAGACTGCGACAGTTTTCTACAAAGCTGGATATTCCCAAAACAGAGCTGGATATTGATACCACGATTGACAAGACCTGCAATAACGGCGGATATTTGCAGATTGAAATGATGAAGCCGCGCAAAAATGCAGTAAAGTTAATGCTGCTTATGGATTCCGGCGGCACTATGATACCTTATACAAAGCTGTTGAATGATTTGTTTCAAGCAGTGAATAAGTCAAATCACTATAAAGATGTAAAAGTGTATTATTTTCACAACTGTATTTATTCCAAGTTGTATAAAACGCCAGAGTGCGAAAATGGCGATTGGATTGACACAGAATGGCTGTTTCGCAATGCAGACAGCGACTACAAAGTAATTATTGTCGGTGATGCAGCAATGGCACCAGAAGAACTGTATTCTAATACAGGCAATTACAGAGGCCCAAACGGCGGGTTGTCGGGACATCAGTGGTTGCAGCTTGTAAAGCGTCATTATAAAAGAGTTGTCTGGCTGAACCCTAAAATGGCGCCCGGACGCGCGCCGTGGCGCGAGGCAGAAACAGCCGTAAAAGAACTATTTCCCATGTATAAACTAACCGTACAGGGACTTAATGAGGCTATGGTGAAGCTGATGGCGAATAAGTAGTTTGGTGTGAAGCGGTAAAAGGTAGTGTTTTTGGATGCATATGGGAAGTTCATATTGTATTTTATTAAGGCGTGGCTGACAGAAAATTATACAATTTTGTCAATATATTATGTGACACATTCGAGATCATTTATTATGATATATGCGGGCAAATTGCATTTTCTGTCAGCTAATTATTTTAAATAGGTAATTATGTAAGAAAATAGGAATTTATTTTAACAAAAAAATAAGGAATTTAATTGGTAATAAAATTCCCTACTTCTTTATGATATTTTTTCAATCCACAGCAGTTTACAGTAATCTACTGACAGTTTTATTATAGGATAGAAACATATTTTAGTCAAATGGAAAATTAAGGTCATTGCTTATCGAGCGTCATACTATGCAATTTTACTAATAAAATCATAAATTCAATGTTAAAATCTTTGTTTTACTATATCCTTATTAGTAAAAATAGATAAATCTACTTATTTATAATATTGAAGATTGGCTTTCCGGTGATGGTAAGCTATAATAAATGTAAAGCTTAAGCAATTTATAAAGTAAAATGGTATTATATTAATAGCTATCAGCTTTAGAAAATGGGCTGTGTTTATTATTTTACAATATTATAACAAAATGGTGGTGATATATTATGGCAAGACCTAAAAAATATAGTATTTTTTTGACAGATGAACAATTAGGAGAACTTAAATCAATTATCCATAAAAAACAAATACCTAAAACGGTGCGTAATAGATGTCAGATTATTATAGACCTCGATGAAGCACATGGAAAAAGCCTTACACATGAACAATCAGCAAAAATAAATGGTGTCTGTATGGCAACTATATCAAATACAGTCAAACTTTATCATAATAAAGGTATTAAGGGTATTACGTCTTTAGGACATGATATAAATATTGATAATACAAAATGTAAATTAGAAAAGGATAATAAAAATAAAACCTTTATAATTGAAATAAAGTGTATGTCTACACCAGAAGGACAACAAAAATGGATGTTGAGGCTACTTGAAGAACAGGCAAAAATTATTTTGGATACATCTGTTGGAAAGATGTCATAAACGAACTTTATAACGATCTAATTAATGTGTAACTAATGGTGTATTTTATTTAGAAGATGATACTAAATTAATTATTTATATGAAAATATGAGAAAACAATGTTTTGTTGCTAAAGAGGGGGAGGGATTTCATTTTGACAGCACATATTTCAGGAGATGGTCTTAACAGGGAAGAAACTGTCGCAGAACATACCGAAAAGACCGCAAATCTATGCAGAGAAAAGGGGAAAAAGTGTAATATCCCAAATATCATGTATTTATGTGGCATTCTACACGATATGGGAAAAAATAAACAACGGTTTGACGCCTATATACACGCTGATGAAAACACAAAGCGAAAATTAAAGGGAAGTATTGCACACGCATCAACCGGGGCAAAATATATTTATGACAAATACCATAACAGTGCAGAAAATACAGATACAAAACTCCTTACAGAATTTATCGCGTATGCCGTAGCGGCGCATCATGGATTATTTGATAAAATAGATATCGAAAAATCAGATATTTTTTCATTAAAGCTGCAAAATGTTGAGGATTATCAAGAAGCATATCAAAATGCCCAGCAAGATTATCTGAACAATTACAATATTGAAACGATTTTTAACAATGCTTTAGCAGAATTTGCCGCAGTAAAAGCAAAAATCTATGCTATTGTCAAGGAAGTAAAAATACCAAATGCAATAAAGACATATCAGTTCTATATGTTTTCTTGCTTACAGCGTCTAATATTATCCTTTCTAATTGATGCTGACTGGGAAGCAACCTCCATTTTTATGAATAATACAGCGTCTGTTCCAACCTATTTTGATATTAGTAAAGAAGATATCTTTAATAAAGCTGCGCAGAATTTTGAAGTTTATATGAAAAAGATGCAAGAATCAGTAAAGCAATCCATAGAAAAAGGAAAAATGACAGAAAAGGAGATCCATATTTATTCTGCGAGAAATGAATTGCAAAACCAGTGCAGGCAGTTTGCAAAGCATTCAGCAGGAATTTATTGTCTGCCGATACCGACCGGCGGCGGGAAAACATTAAGCAGTTTAGCTTATGCTTTGGAATATTGCAAAGAGCATCCACAGACGGAACGCGTTATCTATATTTCACCGTATATCAGCATAACGGAACAGAATGCGGATGTTTTTCGCAAGGCAATAGGAAATCAGGATTGGATTTTAGAACATCATTCCTCTGTGGTTCGAGAGGAAGAAAAACCAGAGGAGGATTATCAAATAAACCAGCGTGCAGCATTGGAGGTCGATTGGGAAGAACCATTTATCTGCACGACATTTGTACAATTTATGAATGTATTATTCTCGGAGAAAAAGCAGTCGCTGCGGTTAATGCATCGGTTAGCGAATGCAGTGGTGATTATTGATGAAGTGCAGTCCATGCCGCTAAAATGTATCCATACGTTTAATTATATGGTAAATTTTTTAAATGTGATTTGTAATACAGATATTATTTTGTGTACTGCGACACAGCCGACACTTGCAGTAACGATTTGTCCGATACGTTACAGCACACCAAAATATATGATTGAAAATGCAAAGGATTGGTTTGAAAAATTTGAACGCGTCAGGATTCAGCTTCCAGAAAAAGGACAAAAATATACATTTGAAAGTTTGTCAGAGGAAGTTGCGGAACAAATACAAAATTTCCGCTCAATATTAATTGTATTAAATACAAAGTCGGCAGTTAGAAAACTGTATCAGTTACTAAAAGAACGAGAAATTACCGTAGAATATCTAACAACAAATTTATGTGCAGAGCATAGAAGTGATAAGATTAAGGCGATAAAGAAAGTGTTGGCACAGAAAGAGAAAACGCTTGTCGTTGTCAGCACCAATTTAATTGAAGCAGGTGTGGATATTTCTTTTGCGTGTGTGTATCGATCGATGACTGGATTGGACAGCTTGGCACAGAGCGCAGGAAGATGCAATAGAAATGGAGAGATTTGCGGAGAAGTTGATAAGGGGATTGTACATTTTATAGAATTGGAGGGAGAACATACTGGAAATATGGAGGAACTGATACAAAGTATGAATGCTATCCATTGTATTTTGTATCAATATAAAACGGCAAATACGAATGAGAGTATTTTAATGCCAGAATGGATGGAGAAATATTATAAAGTGTTGTATCAAGGAGAAAATGTAACAGATAAAATGAATTTTCCGATTCCAAATATCGCGAAAAATATTTTAGAATTATTATCAGCAGGATTTTCAGGCTACAAAAAAACAAATATTATGAATCAGGCATTTAAAACGGCTGGGAAAGCATATCAGGTCATTGATGATAACTCTTTTGGTGTAATTGTGCCATATAAAAAAGGAGCAGAGATTATTGATGCAATTCAGCAAACTCCAGATTTTGCAGAGATAAAAAAACAAATACGAAAAGCACAACGGTATACTGTCAATGTACGCGGAAGCCAATTAAAAAGAATAGAGGGATTAATACAGCCTATTACAGAGAAAATCCCGAATCTTTATATGATTGCATCAACAGGATCCTATCGTGAGGATTGCGGAATTACAGAAGAATGGGAACCACTTATTTATTGATGTTATACTAAAAATGTTAAGATATTCCAATTTTCTACACAGCGCATTATGCATAAGCGGATAGTTGTGTAGAAGGAAAATTGATACGTTTTTAAGTATAGTAAAATAAAAGCTGCAAAAATTTTGCAAATGGAAAACGTATTAATGAAGAAATGGAGGAGGAAAATGGAGAAACCAAATAGTATTGAATACAGCGTTTTTGGAAGATATGCATTATTTACAGACCCTTTATCCAAAACAGGCGGTGAAAAAATCAGTTATCAAATACCAACATACCAGGCATTAAAAGGGATAACAGAGTCCATTTATTGGAAGCCTACGATTACGTGGGTAATTGATGAATGCCGTGTGATAAATGGAATACAGACAGAGTCTAAAGGTATCCGACCAATTAAATATCACAAGCAGGAAAATGATTTATCATTTTATACATATCTGCGGAATGTTGAGTATCGGGTAAGGGCACATTTTGAGTGGAATGAAAACCGCGAGGATTTAAAGTATGATAGAAATGAAAATAAACATTTTGATATTATGAAAAGGATGATTGCAAGAGGCGGTAGACGGGATATCTTTTTGGGCGCAAGAGAATGTCAAGGATATGTAGAACCATGTAATTTTGACGAAGGAAAAGGGGATTATGATGATGCAGGCAGTGTATCCTTTGGATTAATGGTACATGGAATAACATATCCTGATGAAGCAGTAAGAGAGGAGGAAAAAGGAAAAATGACAGTTCGTCTTTGGAATGCGCAAATGGTAAATGGCGTGCTTCGTTTTCCAAAACCAGAGGAATGTGAAATCCGGCGAGTATTAAAAGATGCGCAGACAAAAATATTTACAGCGCAACAGAATTTTACGGGTTTGGATGAATTTGCGGGAGGTGACTTATTTGGCATGGTTAAAGACATTGGCTGATACTTATGATGTTTATGCAAAACTTGCGGGGGTGGTTCAAAATGATCAGCCAGTATTGCTGCCGCTTTCGCATTCTACGTTTAATGCGCAGATTGAAGTTACCATTGATGAAAATGGAAATTTTATTCATTCCAGAAAAGTGGAAAAGGGTAAAGATATGGTTACCGTGATTCCTGTAACAGAAGATTCGGCATCCAGAAGCAGTGGAATTGCGCCGCATCCTCTATGTGACAAGCTTTGCTATATTGCGGGTGATTATACGCAATATACAGGAGATAAGAAAGAGGAATATTATAAGCAGTATATGCAGCTTCTAGGCGATTGGGCGGAATCAGAGGAAACACACTTTATGGTGCAGGCAGTTTACAAGTATCTGGAAAAGAAAACACTGATACATGATTTAGTGGAAGATCACACATTGGAATTAAATGAAAAGGGGATTTTAACCGATCAGATAAAATTACAAAATCAAGGGCAGACAGGGGCAAGCGTTCGATTTATTGTTTACGGAAATAATACGTCTGTAGAAGCCGCAGTATGGAAAAATCACGAATTATATCAGCAATTTATTCAATTTTATCAGAAACGGGCAGGAAAGAGAAACTTGTGTTACGTTTCAGGAACAATGGAAGCCTGCTCCGATAAGCATCCATCAAAGATAAGGAACAGTGGAGATAAAGCGAAATTGCTTTCGGGTAATGATGAAGCAGGTTTTACATATAGAGGAAGATTTACAACAAAAGATCAGGCGGTTGCTGTTGGATATGAAGTGTCCCAAAAAGCGCATAATGCTTTGCGTTGGCTGATTCAAAAGCAGGGTTATACAAGAGATGAGTCAGCAATTGTCTGCTGGATGATAAATAGAGATATGCCGCTTCCAAATGTAATGAAAGATTCCATTAATGGATTTGCAGATATGGAGGATTTCGACTGTGATGCT
Organism: uncultured Lachnospiraceae bacterium; assembly: GCA_965114465.1. Classification (GTDB taxonomy): domain Bacteria; phylum Bacillota; class Clostridia; order Lachnospirales; family Lachnospiraceae; genus COE1. The sequence goes on along the minus strand of CBCOYO010000010.1, from coordinate 21,701 downwards.
TTGCTGGAGGACACAGAAGCGGACAATCCTGATTATGACACAGGAATGCATTTTGCAGAACAATTTCGCAATGCAGTGAATGGTTATGCCGGAAAAATAAAAACGGAAGACAAAGTAGCCATAATATCCTTAGAGGCCGCAACAACAGGACGGCTTTCGGTGGTCTATTATGACGAGATAAATGGAAAGCAGTATATAGATGCAATTTTGAATTGGCAAGAGCATTGTAAATGGAGGCGCACCATTAAAGTTGGCGCATCGGAAGATACAAAGAAGCGGATTACATTGGAATGTACCCCGTCACCAAGAGATATGGCACTCGCCGCATTTGGAATACAGAAATCGGAATGGTTAGATGCAGACAGCAAGCTGCTTCGTGCAACGGTAAAACGTCTGCTGCCTTGCATTACAAAAAAAGGAAGCAAAATTCCAAGAGATATTATAAAAGCAGCAGCAAGACGTGCATCCATGCCGGAAACGATGAGTGATTTTGTATGGCGCAATGATGTGCTGAGTGTTGTGTGTGCTATGATACGGTATGAATATGAGAGAGATGAGGGAACAGGAGGAAAGACGATGAATACTTTTTTGGAGGATAATAAAGACGATAGAAGTGTACTGTTTGGTCGGCTGCTGGCAGTTTGTGACTATATGGAACGGAGGGCATTGTTTGAAAAGGATGAAAATGGAAAAATAAAAGAAACGCGGTCGACCAATGCAAAACGATATTGGAATGCATATAGCAGCAGACCAGCAAAAACATATCAGATTATTAGCGAGAATTTAAAGGCTTATGAGCGGAAACTAAATGATTATCAACTAAAACAATTTGAAGAATGGACACAGGACATTATGGAAGATTTAACGAAAATACAAGGATTTACCAATCAAGCATTGTCAGAGTTATATCTTCCGGCGTATTATCAGCAATTAACATTTATGAAAACTGCAATTCAAAAAAAGAATGATTAAGGAGAGAAAAACAGATGGGAAATTTTACAAACAAAATTGATTTTACAGTATTGGTTATGGTAAAAAATGCAAATCCGAATGGAGATCCGTTAAATGGAAACCGACCAAGAGAAACCTATGATGGCTATGGGGAAATATCAGATGTGTGCATTAAGCGCAAAATCAGGAATCGACTGCAGGATATGGGAGAACATATTTTTGTGCAGAGTGACGAGCGTACAACGGATGAATTTAAGAGTCTTGCAGATAGGGCAAACGGCAATGGTGAGATTCAAAAAGCATTAAAAGCAAAGGATAAAGACGCTTATGCAAAAGCGGCATGTGATGCATGGATTGATGTGCGCAGTTTTGGGCAGGTATTTGCATTTAAAGGGGACAATGTTTCGGTTGGCGTAAGAGGCCCGGTTTCCGTACATTCCGCTTTTAGCGTATGTCCTATTGCCATCGACAGTATGCAGATAACAAAAAGTGTAAACAGTGAAACAAAAGAAAAGAAATCGTCGGATACAATGGGAATGAAACATACGGTTTGCTCCGCATTGTATGTAATTAAGGGCAGCATAAATCATCAACTGGCAGAAAAAACAGGCTTTAGCGATGAGGATGCAGAAAAAATAAAAGAGGCTTTGCGCACTCTTTTTGTAAATGACAGTTCATCTGCAAGACCAGACGGCAGCATGGAAGTCTGCAAGGTATATTGGTGGAAACATAACTGCCCAATGGGACAATATTCTTCAGCAAAAGTGCATAAGTCTGTAAAAATAACCGCAAAAACAGATGATCCAAAAGATTTTGAGGATTATGAAATAAAGCTGGAATCATTGGACGGATTAGCGGTAGAAGAACTAGAAGGAATTTAATAATGTATGCTGAAGAAGACTATTTGATGTTATCGGGAATCCAGCACTTTGCATTTTGCAGAAGACAATGGGCGATGATACATATTGAACAGCAATGGGCAGAAAATTATAGAACTACTTCCGGAGAATTAATGCATAAAAAAGCACATGACGAAGGTTCTTTTGAGAAAAGAGGCGATTTGCTGATTGTAAGAGGACTGCGAATTTCTTCTCGAGAACTCGGATTAACCGGTCAGTGTGATGTAGTTGAATTTCATCAAGATAAGGATGGAATAGAACTGTTTGGGTATGAAGGAAAATGGAATCCAGTCCCCATTGAGTACAAGCGCGGAACACCCAAAGAGAACAATGCAGATGCATTACAACTTTGTGCGCAGGCAATTTGCCTTGAAGAAATGTTTCAGACAAGCATATCTGAGGGATTTTTGTATTATGGAGAGAACCGTAGAAGAAGTAAAACAGAATTTACAGATGATTTAAGGCAGCAAGTAAAAAAATACAGCATGGAAATGCATGATTTATTTCGCAAAGGATATACGCCGAATGCAAAACCAACAAAACAATGTAAAGCCTGTTCTTTAGAAGAATTGTGTATTCCCAAGCTGCAAAAAGTAAAAGATGTCAGAGCATATATAGAGCAAAATATTCATTGTAAAGATTAAGATTAAGTATCGAGGATGTCGCAATAAGCTTTGATTTTACAAGATATTACTCCGGCTTGTATTTATTATTCTTAATGCGACATCCCCATACAATTATACTGGGGGAGAATTATGCGGAAATTATTAAATACATTGTATGTTTTGACAGAAAGCTGTTACTTAACATTAGATGGTGAAAATATTGTGATACAAAATGGGGAATCAACACTTGGACGATTCCCACTGCATACACTGGAAAATATTGTGTGTTTTACTTATAAAGGTGCAACACCAGCATTAATGGGGGCTTGCGCAGAACGAAAAATCGGAATGAGTTTTTTCTCACCGCAAGGCAGGTTTTTGGCGAGAATTTCCGGTAAAGAGTATGGAAATGTGTTATTAAGAAAAGAACAATATCGCATTTCAGATTCTGAAGAAAAAAGTCTAAGATATGCAAAAAATATGATTACTGGGAAAATTTTTAATTGCAGATGGAGTATTGAACGGACATTGCGCGATCATGCACTGCGTGTAGACAGTGAGAAATTAAAACAAGTTTCCAATACATTGTATGAAATGCTGTCAAAGGTTGAGGATGCAGCAATGCTTGATGAACTCCGCGGAATAGAAGGAAAGGCAGCAGAACTCTACTTTTCTGTTTTTCATGATTTAATTTTAAATCAAAAAGAGGATTTTTCTTTTATAACAAGAAATCGTAGACCACCATTGGATAATGTGAATGCTATCTTGTCATTTGCGTATACAATATTGGCAGGAGAGTGTGCAAATGCTTTGTGTAGTGTTGGGTTAGATGCATATGTTGGGTTTATGCATGGCGATAGACCGGGACGCACTTCGTTGGCGTTAGATTTAATGGAAGAATTTAGACCGATTTTGGGTGATCGTTTTATTTTGACACTAATAAATACAAAAGCAATAAGAGCCATGCATTTTGAAAAGCAGAAGGACAATGCAGTTTTGCTTAACGAAGAAGGGCGAAAAATTTTCTTTAATGCATGGCAGAATCACAAAAAAGAAACGATTACGCATCCATTTTTGAAAGAAAAGATTTCATGGGGATTGGTTCCATATGTGCAAGCACTTTTATTGGCACGCACGATACGTGGCGATATGGACGAGTATCCACCATTTTTATGGAAGTAGGTGATTTTAATATTAGTATTAATAACTTATGATGTTTCAACACAAGATTCTAATGGAAGAAAACGGCTTAGGAAAGTTGCCAAGGAATGTGTGAATTATGGACAAAGAGTTCAAAATTCCGTGTTTGAGTGTATTTTGGATTCGTCGCAATTACTATTGCTAAAAGACAAACTCGTATCTATGATCAATGAACAGGAAGATAGTTTGCGATTTTACTATTTAGGAAATAAATATCAAACGAAAGTGGAGCATTTTGGTGTGAAAACATCTTATGAAGCAGAAGGCACATTGATTATATGACTGTGCGAACAGGAAGTGAACATTAAATGTTAGAAAGGTTCGCACCAATAAAATCAGTATTATAGCGTATTAATAAGATTTATTTGCAAATTTAGGATGTCTGTGATATATTAGATTTGTATATATTACATAAGAAAAAATGCATATTTGAATTAAAATATGTTATTTTTGGGGTCACTCCCTGCGTGGGAGTGTGGATTGAAATCTAAACGTCTAGTAAGTTCTGCCCGACTGATTCGTCACTCCCTGCGTGGGAGTGTGGATTGAAATGTTTAAGAATGTATCAACAATCATATTTAAGAAGTCACTCCCTGCGTGGGAGTGTGGATTGAAATTTCCAATGCCAAAGATTGATTAAACAAGTCCTCAGTCACTCCCTGCGTGGGAGTGTGGATTGAAATTCCTAATTGCGACACATAATTGCGAATGTCCCTCAGTCACTCCCTGCGTGGGAGTGTGGATTGAAATTATATGAATTACTCGGCAGACACAGGATGAAATTGTCACTCCCTGCGTGGGAGTGTGGATTGAAATTAATACCTCACGTAGAGCCTTGTCGTTCTCCCAGGTCACTCCCTGCGTGGGAGTGTGGATTGAAATATATATTTCCACTTGCTTCTTATGTAAGTCTACAGTCACTCCCTGCGTGGGAGTGTGGATTGAAATTTATCACCTTTCTATATTTAATTGCCTTTCCTATGTCACTCCCTGCGTGGGAGTGTGGATTGAAATCAGCATATGAAGAAACATCTGTTTCGGCACGAAGTCACTCCCTGCGTGGGAGTGTGGATTGAAATTTTCGTTCGGGTAGAATACGCCTTATCCTTCCAGTCACTCCCTGCGTGGGAGTGTGGATTGAAATGCCGATTGCCTGCCATTGACAACCTGCGTCTGATGGTCACTCCCTGCGTGGGAGTGTGGATTGAAATCCAGGCGTGACGGATAGGGGAATTGAACCCACTATGTCACTCCCTGCGTGGGAGTGTGGATTGAAATCGGCATTGTTGGCAGACTTGAGATAAAATCGCTGGTCACTCCCTGCGTGGGAGTGTGGATTGAAATTTATCACCTTTCTATATTTAATT
>CBCOYO010000010.1:0-16579 GCA_965114465.1 uncultured Lachnospiraceae bacterium | reverse complement strand
GCCTTTCCTATGTCACTCCCTGCGTGGGAGTGTGGATTGAAATTATTCGCTCTTTTGTCCCATCTGGAAATACTATAGTCACTCCCTGCGTGGGAGTGTGGATTGAAATCGCTTCTGCTGTCATATCAATAATTTCCGTGCCATGTCACTCCCTGCGTGGGAGTGTGGATTGAAATTAAGTGTTTTGAACGAAAAAACGTGTAATCCGCCAGTCACTCCCTGCGTGGGAGTGTGGATTGAAATCGCAAATTCGCTGGATATCTGCCCTATGGCTCGCGCGGTCACTCCCTGCGTGGGAGTAAAATTTCCGACTAAAATGCACAAAAATGCCACATTTTTAAAACATATGTTACTTTTCACACCCACGCCAAAGTAGTGGGAATTATGCGCCAAAATGCTAAAAGCTTTTGCTTTTTTACTTTAGCATTTTGTGTGCATCAATTGTTGCAATTCACACCAAATGTTCGTAAATTGTTGCAAAATCTGGCGTTGGTGTGAATTGTAACAAACATATCAAATACATACAATACTTTATACAAACTTTATTGCAACATACGCTAAGTTGTGATATGATTTTAGATGGGAATGCGTATTAACTGTATTAATTCAAACCATACAGTGAAATTAATGCAGTTTACTGCAGGGATTTGTTTGGTGTTATGATACAAAGAAAACCGGACAGTCCAACAGGATAAGAAATAGGAGATTATTATGGCAAGGAAAACACCAGTACAAATGTCAAGAAAGCCTGGGCCGGTAATTACCGTTAAGGATTTATATAAAATCTATCGTATAGGCGAGAACCGTGTTAGGGCGTTAAACGGCGTCAGTTTTACAATTAACAGAGGAGAATTTTGTGCGATTGTGGGAACTTCTGGTTCTGGTAAATCCACATTATTAAATATGCTTGCCGGATTGGAGAAGCCTACAAAAGGGGAAATTGTAATTGTGGGAGAGCACATGGAAACAAAAAGCGAGAATCAACTTGTTAAGTTTCGCAGAGAGCATATTGGTTTTATTTTTCAATCTTTTAATTTAATGGGGACAATGAATGCGGTTGAAAATGTGGCGTTGCCATTAACTTTTCAGGGTATTTCCAAAAAAGAGCGCAAAAAACGTGCAAAGAAAATGGTGCATCTGGTAGGATTAGATAAATATTGGGATCACAGACCGAATCAGATGTCAGGTGGTCAGCAGCAGCGTGTCGGTGTAGCACGTGCGCTGGTAGTAAATCCAGAGATTATCTTTGCGGATGAGCCAACAGGAAACCTTGATTCTAACACGTCAAAAGAGATAATGAACTTAATGCGAAGTGTGGTGCGTGAACAGAATCAGACACTAATAATGGTAACACATGACAACCAACTTGCAAGTTTTGCAGACAGGATTATTCGCATTGTTGACGGCAAAATCGTGGATATGATTGATAACACCATTAAAGAACAAAAAAGTGAAACAGTAGAGCATAAGAACAACGGGCAGGAAAACAATACTGTTTCGGAAAATGCTTCCGATAGTATAACAACGGAAGAACGAGGAGGACAATCAAAATGAAAAGATTCAAGCAACTATTAATTTTATTGTTGACAACTGTTATGCTGTGCAGTAGCGAAATGGGCAGCAGAGGTATGCTTACAGTATTTGCAGAAGAAAACAACGATGATAATAATGAAGACAATAATGACAATAATAGCAATCCACCGTCAAGTGGTAGCTATATTGACTATGCTTCCGACGAGTATAAAGACCGTATGCGCGGTGAGTTAAATCGTCATTATACCAACTTAAAAATGCGTTATGATATTCCCGATGAAAATATTAAGCGTATGGATAAAATTTACAACAGTGCAATGTCTTATATGCAAAATGCGTCACTGACAGTTGGCGAAATTAATAGCTATGAAGCAGAAATCGAAGGCTTTTTATCAGATATTGCAAAGGAAAATACCACAGGAACAGAGAAATTTCTTATGCTTTCCAATGAAGTGCCGATTTTAAATGCCAGTTATGGAGAACAGACATTTGTTGTACTTTCTTTTATTAATCTGGGTAAATCGGATATAACAGATGTAGTTGTTACGCCGACGGTATCCAATGATAAGACAAAATGGCCGTTTGATATCAATCAGGCATACGATGCGCAGACAATACAGATTATTCAGGCGGCAACGGATACAACAGATGCATTTGCAAAACGTATGGATATTGGCTGGTATTTTAATGTGCGGCAGGATGTTTTGACAGGATGCTATCCGTTAGCGTTTCATGCGACATATTATCAAGGCGGTGCACTTGTAGAAACCGATGTAACGACTTACATAAATGTTAAGGGTGCTAATCCCAAAGATAAATTAATTAAAGATGAAACAGAAACACAAAATGCCAATCCGCGTATTATTGTTACCGGATATAAGACCGATCCGGAAACGGTTTACGCTGGTACTACCTTTAAACTATCAGTTAGCGTAAAAAATACTTCTAGGGAAACAGCCGTAAAAAATGTATTGTTTAATCTGGAGGCGACGGTGGAAGGAAGCGATGCACAGGCTTCCTATGCTGCATTTCTGCCAACTTCAGGATCTAGTTCTGTATATACAGAACAGATAGCGCCGGGGCAGACCTACGATATGAGTATTGAAATGGAAGCAAAGTCGGATTTGGCGCAGAAACCATATGTTCTTACTGTTAATATGAAATATGATACAGATGAGCAGATTAATCTTTCTGACACGGCAAATGTATCAGTTCCAATTAAACAGGAGGCAAAGCTGGACACTAGCAGCGCGGATGTTATGCCGGAGAGCATTGAGGTTGGCGCACAGTCTAATGTAATGTTCAGCGTATTTAATACAGGAAAGACAACACTCTACAACGTAAAGGTAACATATGAAAGTGCCAGCATTGAGAGCGGTGTTACTTATCTTGGAAATATTGCGCCGGGAAATACCGGAAATGTTGATTCTATGTTAACAGGGATTGCGCCGGATACAGGCGAAGGCATTGTGAAAGCAGTGATTACTTATGAGGATGAGGCAGGCAATGAAAGCCGTTTTGAAAAAGACTTGAATTTAATGGTTTATGAAATGGTCATGGAAGATTTTCCAATGGAGGATTTCCCAATGGAGGACATTCCAGTAGAAAATACGAAAAAGGGTTTGCCCTTACCTGCAATTATTGGAATCGCAGTAGCAGTAGTTCTTGTGATTATTGTTTTAATAATCGTGATAAATAAGCGCAAGAAAGCAAAGAAGCATAAAGAAGATATGGATTTATTGGATGAGGATGATGTATAATGAAACTCTTTGATTTATTGTTGATGAGCATTAGCAACCTCTGGAAACGTAAACTACGAACGGTTCTTACGGTACTGGGTGTAGTAATTGGAATTACTTCTATTGTAGTAATGGTTGCGCTTGGAAATGGCTTAAAAGAATCCATGCTGGAAAGTTATTCTTCGTATAATTCTATGACGCAGATAACTGTTAATTCTAGGTCAGGTGGTGGTTCTTATGCAGTTGCGATTAACGGTAGCAGCAGCAGTAGCAGCAGTCAGACAGAGGATAAGCTTCTTAATGATGCAGCAATTGAAGAATTGTTAGCTATGGAGCACGTAGAATCCGTTCAACCGCGTTTACAATTTCAGGCGATTGCAAAATGCGGTCAGTATGTATCAACATGGTTTAATATTATCGGTGTTACCCAAGAGGAACTGCAAAGCCTGAATCTTCCGGTTGGACAAGGAACGCTTCCAGAGAACGATGGGGAATTAAAATTGTTTTATGGAAATAATGCATTAATGGATTTTCAGATAGAAAAGACAAATGTTTATCCCTATTATGAAAATCAAGAGGCACCGGATATTGATTTAATGAATGACCCTATGTTTGTTATTTTTGACACGGATGCTTATTGGAATTCAAGATATGGTGGTTCTGATGATTCGCAGACACCCGTGAAACCGCCAAAGAAATATATGATAGAAGCGTGTGGTGTAATGGAGGGAGAACTGGGAACATGGGATAATTCAGAATGTAATAGTATCTTATGTGACATTGATGCCCTGAAAGCACAGTTAAAACGTATTTTTAAGAAGAAGGTAATACCAGGACAGCCGACAATGAAGAACGGAAAGCCATACAATGAACTTTTTTATTCAACATTATATGTGCAAGTAGATGAAATGGAAAATGTAACACCTTTAACGAAGATTCTAAATGATATGGGATATGATGCATACAGCAATGCAGAATGGATACAATCCAGTGTTGACTCTATGAATACCATTCAAGCAGTGCTTGGTGCGATAGGTGCGGTTGCAATGCTTGTAGCAGCAATTAGTATTACCAATACTATGATGATGTCAATTTATGAACGTACTAAAGAGATCGGCGTTATGAAAGTGCTTGGCTGCGATATCCGCAATATTCAGGCACTGTTCCTAATGGAAGCAGGCTTTATCGGCTTTATCGGTGGAATAGTCGGCAGCGGATTTAGCGCGCTGCTTAGTATCGCCATTAATAAACTTGCCACTTCTGGGGAAGCAGTCAGCAATATGGGATTTTCAGGCAATATTTGTCGTATTCCGCTTTGGCTGGTTCCAGCAGCAATAGGGTTTGCTGTGCTGATTGGTATGATTGCGGGCTTTATCCCTTCCCTGCGCGCTATGCGGCTTAGTCCGCTTGCAGCAATTCGGAATGACTAGAAAATATTTGACATAGACGAGAGAAACCTAATATTAGAGGCTGTCGCAATAAGCCTTGATTATACAAGATATAGTGTGAAACGCAGCATGTTGTTATAATATCTTGTATAGATCTTCCTTAATGCGACAGCCCCTTTTTATTCTTATTAGGGCATGACCATGTTCTCCATTAAGGAGTTTTTGCTGATCCGAAAAACGGAACTTTGGAGAACAAATAAACCACCTGCTCTGCGGGTGGTTGGAATAGTTTTAGCGTTATGTAAAAAAACTCCTTTGATTTTGCGCAGACTCGTGCAGAGGGAATATGTCGCTAAGGTGGCGCACTGGTCGCACGTCGAGTAGGGAATGTGGCTCTTCCCCACTCGATTAGAAAGCAAAGTCTATGGTATAACAGGTATAGCAGGCACTTTTTCATATTCCAACCATATATTAATATATCAGATTTTGGGATATATGGGGGAATTGTGATGGACAGAGTGCGTTGGATGACGGGGTGTGACGCACCGGAAGCCTTACAGTATACAGGCAGGAATGTATATGTTGGTGTTTTAGACAGCGGTGTAGCTCTGCATCCAGACTTGAAAGGGCGAATTGCAGCATTTGAAGATTTCACCGGTGATAGACGACAAAGAGCACCATCAGTTTGTTATGACGACAATGGTCATGGTACTCATGTTTGTGGCTGTCTAGCCGGTAGCGGCAGAGCTTCCAAAGGGCGTTTTCGTGGAATTGCGCCAGAATGTCTGCTTATCTGTGGAAAGGTGTTGGATAAAAAAGGCGGCGGAAGCTTGAAAAACCTTGTGCGTGGTTTAGAGTGGATGCTAGAAATGAAGAAAAAACTGCCTTTGCGGATTATTAATATTTCCATTGAAATGGAATCTGAAGAAAATCTCAATAAAGATGAATTGGCGCTTTTGCGGAAATATTTTGAACAGCTTTGGATGCAGAATACGACAATTATAGCGGCAGCAGGCAACAAAGGCCCTAATCCAATGACGCTTTCTCCACTTGGAGAATGTGGAAGCTGTATCTGTGTGGGGTGTCATGACGGTGGTTTTGTGGGGGCAGGCGGAAGAACCTGTAGCGAGTATTCTGGTAGAGGGCCAGGCAAACGGGAGAATGTAGTTTCTGCAAATCCTTTGAAAAAACCGGATCTTGTGGCACCGGGAACAGATATAATTTCCTGTAATTACCGTTTTAATGCCAAACCTTATATTGCAAAAAGCGGCACATCAATGTCAGCGCCGATTGTTAGTGGTGCGTGTGCGCTGTGTCTTCAGAAATATCCAAGGCTTACCAATCATGAACTGCGGCGTGTTCTGCTTAGTTCCACAAAAGATATGGGGGAAAAATGGAGTGTACAGGGCGCCGGTATGGTACGGATTGACCGTATGCTAACACAAAAAATCGTTATGGTGCGTTGATGGAATGCAGGCGCAGGTAGTTATACTGACAAATGTTAAGATTTTCCAATTTCTACACAGCTCATATTGCAAAAGAGGACAATACGTGTTGTGCAGAAAGGAAAATCTAATGTTTTGTGAGTATAGAAAGAGAAATTCTCAAGTGGTTGATTAATATGTATGCATAATATGTATACATATTATGTATGCAGTCATGCAGGGAATAAGAAGAAAGAAAATAAAAAATCCAGTTGACAAATATTGTATATATGTATACAATAATACACAAATGCAGCTTGTAAACACAAAGCAGATAATTGATTGGAGGAGATACGATGCAGAATAGTGAATATTTTGAGAATCGTCCGGTGACATTAAATGAGCATAACAACCTTTTACAGATTGAAGAACATATCTATCAGCTTCAAGATGTGGAAAAGCCGAATGCATTCCGAAATATGTTCCCGTATGACGAGATACCCAAGATTCCATTTAATGACAGGGTGGTTCCCCACAATATGCCCAAGGAAATCTGGATTACCGATACTACTTTTCGAGATGGGCAGCAGTCGAGAGCACCTTACAGCACGGAGCAGATTGTGACAATTTACGATTATCTGCATCAATTAGGCGGGCCAAATGGTATGATCCGTCAGAGTGAATTTTTTTTATATAGCAAAAAGGACAGAGATGCAGTCTACAAATGTATGGAACGCGGTTATCAGTATCCAGAAGTGACGTCTTGGATTCGCGCCAGCAAAGAGGATTTTAAACTGGTCAAAGAAATCGGTATGAAACAGACAGGTATTTTAGTAAGCTGTTCAGACTATCATATTTTTATGAAATTAAAAATGACAAGACGGCAGGCAATGGAGCATTACTTATCAGTGGTGCGTGAATGTCTGGAGGAGGGGATCAGCCCCAGGTGTCATTTAGAAGATATTACAAGGGCAGATATATATGGATATGTTGTTCCATTTTGTCAAGAATTAATGAACCTTTCCCGCCAGTACAATATTCCTGTGATTATCCGCGCCTGTGATACAATGGGTTATGGTGTCAATTATCCTGGTGCAGTTATCCCTCGCAGTGTGCAGGGAATTATTTATGCAATTTATACGCATGCTGGAGTACCACACGAATGGATTGAGTGGCATGGGCACAATGATTTCTATAAGGCAGTTACAAACTCCACAACGGCATGGCTGTATGGCTGCTGTGGCGTAAATACTTCCTTGTTTGGAATCGGCGAGCGTACAGGAAACACGCCGTTAGAGGCAATGGTATTTGAATATGCGCAGTTAAAAGGCACATTAAATGGTATGGATACAAGAGTGATTACTGAGCTTGCGGAGTATTATGAAAAGGAAATCGGGTATCAGATTCCGCCAAGAACACCGTTTGTCGGTAAGAGTTTTAATGTGACAAGGGCAGGAATCCATGCGGATGGACTGTTAAAAAATGAAGAAATCTACAATATTTTTGATACAGAGAAATTTTTAAACCGTCCAGTGCTTTGCGCAGTATCCAATACTTCCGGATTAGCCGGTATTGCGCATTGGATTAATACATATTTTAAACTGTGTGATGAGGATAAGATTAGCAAAACTTCGGAGCTTGTAGCATACGTAAAAGCATGGGTGGACGAAGAATATGAAAGCGGGCGTGTAACTGTTTTAACGGATGACGAATTGCTTGCGGTAATTGATAAAGGGTGCGAAACACTGCATATACAGCTAAAGAAAACCAAGGAGTAATGTTATGGAGGTAATTGTTAGGAATGGGCGAATATGAAAGGAACCGCGAAGAGCCTGACCAGTATTCCTTGCGGGGCAGGGTATTTAAAAAACTTCGTGAGGATATTTTAAATGGCCACTATAAGCGGGACGATGAACTTCGGGAAGCGGCAATTGGAGAGGAACTTGGTGTGAGCAGGACTCCTGTCAGAGAAGCTTTTCGACAATTGGAATTGGAGGGCTTAATACGCATAGTACCGAATAAAGGCGCTTATGTGACAGGGATTTCTTCTTCGGATGTGGCAGATATCTACGAAATTCGTTCACTGTTGGAGGGGCTTTGTGCAAGATGGGCAACGAAACGTATGACAAAGGAGCAGATTGAAGAATTAGAGGAAATTATCTTATTAAGCGAGTTTCATTTGTCCAAATCGCATTTTGATCAGCTAATTGAATTGGACAACCGTTTTCATTTGAAAATGTATGAGGCATGTGACAGCAAAATATTAATTCATTTACTAAAAGATTTTCACCAATATGTGCAGAAAGAACGCCAGCAGACGTTGTCTAATATAGAACGGAGTAGAGATGCCGTTGCGGAACATAAGAGTATTATGGAAGCAATGCGCGACAGAAATGCAGAACTTGCGGAACAATTGGCAGATAAACATATTTGTAATGCATACCAAAATATGATAAAATGTGGATTAAGCGAAACCAAATCGTAAATGGAAGAAAAAACGGTTTTGTTTTGTCAAATAGTAACAGTCCAGCCTAGGACTTTGCACTATGCGGCAAAGTCCGTAAGAAATCGTAGTGATTGAGATGTATTAAGCTACCACGAAGTGATTTTGCATAACTTGAAACAAGAGTTACTTTTCACACCCACGCCAAAGTAGTGGGAATTATGCGCCAAAATGCTAAAAGCTTTCGCTTTTTTACTTTAGCATTTTGTGTGCATCAATTGTTGCAATTCACACCGAATGTTCGTAAATTGTTGCAAAATCTGGCGTTGGTGTGAATTGTAACAAACAAGGCTGTCGCAATAAGCTTTGATGATACAAGATATTGCATAAAACATACCATGGTATTATGCTATCTTGTATAAATTTTCCTTAATGCGACACCCCCAATAAAAATGCTGTCTGTTATGAAAACTGATAACTTGAGAGCGGTTTGGTTACTTTGCAGGATAGAAAATAAAACCATTTGTAAGTATCATTATAGTATAAAAAATAGAATAAAAGTGCAGGAGGAAAACAATGGAAAAAATTCAGATGACAACACCTTTAGTGGAGATGGATGGGGACGAGATGACTCGTATTCTTTGGAAAATGATTAAGGATGAACTGATTCTGCCGTATATTGATTTAAAAACTGAGTATTATGATTTGGGGTTAGAGCACCGCAATGAAACAAACGATCAAGTAACTGTGGATTCTGCGGAGGCAACCAAGAAGTATGGCGTAGCAGTAAAATGTGCAACAATTACGCCGAATGCGGCTAGAATGACAGAGTACAATTTAAAAGAAATGTGGAAAAGCCCTAATGGGACGATCCGCGCGATGCTTGACGGCACTGTTTTCCGTGCGCCGATTGTGGTGAAAGGGATTGAGCCGTGTGTCCGTAACTGGGAAAAACCGATTACGCTTGCAAGACACGCATATGGTGATGTATACAAAAATACTGAAATCAAAGTGAATCAGCCCGGAAAAGCGGAACTAGTGTTTACTGCAGAGGACGGCACAGAGCAGCGGGAATTGATTCATGAATTTAAAGGAGCAGGAATTATTCAAGGAATCCATAATACGGACAAGTCTATCAGCAGCTTTGCGCATGCTTGTTTCCAATATGCGCTTGATACCAAGCAGGATTTATGGTTTGCAACAAAGGATACCATATCTAAAAAATATGATCATAATTTTAAGGATATTTTTCAGGAGATTTATGATGAAGATTATGCAAAGCGGTTTGAGCAGGCAGGAATTGAGTATTTCTATACGCTGATTGATGACGCCGTTGCACGTGTGATGAAGGCAAAAGGCGGTTTTATCTGGGCGTGCAAGAATTATGACGGCGACGTAATGAGCGATATGGTAAGTTCGGCGTTTGGCTCTCTTGCAATGATGACTTCTGTGCTGGTTTCACCTTCTGGGGTATATGAATATGAAGCAGCACATGGAACTGTACAAAGACATTATTATAAGCATTTAAAAGGAGAGGAAACATCTACGAACTCTGTTGCAACAATTTTTGCATGGACAGGTGCGTTAAGAAAACGTGGTGAACTGGATAAAATCAATGCGCTGGTAGAATTTGCCGATAAGCTGGAAAAGGCAACAATACAGACTATCGAAGAAGGAAAAATGACAAAAGACCTTGCGCTGATTACTTCATTAAAAGATGTGAAGGTGCTTAACAGCCAAGAATTTATTCAGGCGATACGCAGTACATTAGAGGTAATATATACTCATGAGTAATAAATTTTACCATATCAAATAAGATATTTATGCTCATAAGTTGGCGTTATTGACAAATTTAAGTGTTCGCCAGTATAAATTCAAATATAAATAAATTTATAAGTATAGAAGAGGGCTGTCGCAAAAAGCTTTGATGATACCAGATATGATATAAATCTTAGCACAGAGTTAGACTATCTTGTATCTGTTTGTCTTAATGCGACAGCCCCTTGATTATAACCAAAGGCGTCCAAAGAAAGTATGTCAGCAAGCCGACCCCAAAGGACATTCCCTACTCAATTTCAGAAAGCTTTTCCCAATCTTCGTACAACTGTTCCAATTCTGCTGTAACTTCTTCCTTTTGTTTTACAAGCTCTTGAAGTTTTGCTACATTGGTTGCATTTTCGGGTTTCGCCATTTCCTCGTCAAGTGTTTTATCTTTCGTTTCGAGCTGTTCAATGCGTTCCTCGCATTTTTTTAAATTATTTTCTTTTTTTCGCGCGATTGCCTGCTGCTCTTTTTGCTGTTTCCAATCAAGTTTTTGTGCGCTGGGGGCGGTATTTTTAGCAGTTTCTATTTGTTTATCGGCAGGAGTAAGAACTTCTTTTTTCTCAAGGTAATAATCATAGTTTCCAATATAATTAATAAATGCATTTTGCGTTAGCTCTAGTATACGGCTGGCTGTTTTATTAATAAAATAACGGTCGTGTGATACATATAAAACCGTTCCTTTGTAGGCATTCAGTGCTGTTTCCAAAATCTCTTTCGAGGTAATATCAAGGTGGTTGGTCGGCTCGTCCAATATTAAGAAATTTGCTTCTGACAGCATAAGTTTTGCCAGAGAAACACGCCCGCGTTCGCCGCCGCTAAGTGCGCTGATTTTTTTAAATACATCTTCGCCGGTAAATAAAAAGGCGGCAAGTGTGTTGCGGATTTCGGTATTCGTTAAATAAGGATAGTCATCGCTAATTTCCTCAAAAAGAGTTTTGTCCATATGCAGAACGTGGTGTTCCTGATCATAATAACCGATTTCAACATTTGTGCCAAGATAAATAGTTCCCGTGTCGGGCGGCAGCAGTTCATTGATAATTTTAAGCAGCGTTGTTTTGCCTGTGCCGTTGTCACCGATAATTGCAACGTGTTCACCGCGTTTTATCTCAAAGGATACATTTTCAAAAAGAAGCAGGTGGTCAAAACGTTTGGATAATCCTTCTATACGCATTACGTCATTTCCACTGGTGCAGTGCGGCGTAAGGGTTAAGTTCATATCGGCTTTGACTTCTGCAGGCTTATCAAGACGTTCGATTTTATCCAGCATTTTTTCGCGGCTTTCGGCACGTCGAATGGATTTCTCGCGGTTAAACTGTTTCAGTTTTTCGATAACTTCCTCCTGATGCTTAATTTCTCTTTGTTGATTTAAGTAGGCATTCATCTGTTCAAGACGTCGATGTTCTTTCTGCACAGCATAATCCGAATAATTACCATGAAAAGTTGAAAGAATACCATCATCCAGCTCAATAATTTTCGTAGCAATTTTATCCAAAAAATAACGGTCGTGCGAAACGATGATTACAGCACCCTTGTAATTGAGCAGATAAGTTTCCAGCCATGCGATAGAGTTTAAGTCTAAATGGTTGGTCGGCTCGTCTAGGATAATTAAATCTGGCTTTTGCAGCAAAATTTTGCCGAGTGCAATCCGTGTTTTCTGACCGCCGGAGAGGGTTTCAACTTTTTTGGCAAAGTCCTCCTCGGTAAAACCAAGTCCCTTTAAAATACCTGTTATCTCACTTTTGTAAGCATATCCGTTAATGGTTTCAAAACGATGCATTAAATTATCGTATTTTTTCAGCAGAAGTTCTAATTTGCTGTCGCTTACAGATTTCATTTCCTGTTCGGTCTGACGGATCGAAGCCTCCAAGTCAAGCACTTCCTGTTTTACAGTTAAAAGTTCGTCAAAAATGGTATTTTCGCTGTCCACTGCCTGATGCTGTGCAAGATAACCATAGTTTTTGTCTTTCGCAAATGTTACGGTGCCATGATCCGCTGAAAGGCTGCCGACAATAATTTTTAACAGTGTCGTTTTGCCAGCTCCATTAATACCAACGATAGCAGCCTTTTCATTATCTTCTATATGAAAAGAAGCATTTTTTATGACATGGTTGTCAGTAAATGTTTTGTCTATATTACTGCATGATAAAATCATGTTATCCTCCTTGTTTTTTGATTCTCTATATACTGGGGCTGTTGCATTAAGAAAAACGTATACAAGATAGTCTAATACTGCGCTATGTTTTGCACTGTATCTTGTATAATCAAAGCTTACTGCGGTGTTCCCGTTGCGCCAGCCGCACACCGCAAAGCGGCAATTCCCTTATCCATAATTGTAACAGTTCAGATAACCCATTGAACTGTTACGTATCCAGCCATTGGAAATCGCTTCGCGATGGGCTGGATACCTTCAACCACTACATTTTATTACGGTCAGCGCAGTAAATGCGCAGACCTACCTGAACTGTTACCCATAATTTACTATTATAAAAGAGAATGTCTAGAAAAGCAATCACTAAAAATGATTGACAACGATTTAACAAGGGTGCTATACTAAATATACAAAAAATTTTAATTATTTGGAAGTTTTTTTGCACACGCTGATGCAGAGGAAATATGCCATTGCATGGCGCATCGGCGGCGCACGAGTAGGGAGTCCTATTCATAGGGAAGATAAATCTTCACTACTCGATTGTAAACAGGGTAAGACACGGAGGTAGATGATCGTGGATGATAAATCAATATCACAGGCGGTTATCGCTAGACTTCCCAGATATTACAGGTATTTGGGGGACTTGAAAGACAATGGTATTGAGCGGATATCTTCACAGGATTTAAGCGAACTGATGAAAGTAACTGCTTCCCAGATTAGGCAGGATTTTAACAACTTTGGCGGGTTTGGACAGCAAGGCTATGGGTACAATGTCAAATACCTGTATAATGAAATCGCAAGAATTTTGGGGCTGAATACAATCCATAATTTTATTATTGTCGGAGCAGGAAATTTAGGTCAGGCGCTGGCAAATTATACAGATTTTGAACGTTGGGGATTTATTGTTAAGGGCATATTTGATAAAAATCCCGCGCTTTATAATAAAAAAATTCGAGGCATTACGGTACAGCCAATTGAGAATATTGAAACCTTTGTAAAGCAGCAAAATATAGATATTGCAGTGCTGACAATTCCTAAGGAGGGTGCAGTAAAGACAGCAGAATTGCTTGTTCAGTGTGATATTAAGGCGATTTGGAATTTCGCACATACTGACTTAAATGTACCAGATAGTGTTGCAGTAGAGAATGTGCATTTGTCTGACAGCTTAATGAAGCTTTCTTATGGAATATTAAATAAGTAAGAAATATAGCCGCTTAGCGGCATGCGATCGGCACAGGTAAGCGGCTGTCGCAATAAGTTTTGATTATACAAGATATGGTATAAAATGTGGTACGGTATTGTAATATCTTGTATATGTTTTCCTTAATGCAACAGCCCCTTTACTATATATCAAAATAAAAGAAGGTGAAATGGATGCCACGGGATGATGAAGTTTTCCGAGAAGCATTAGTAGGCAAAAAAATTCCAATTTTGACCTTAGATAATCAATGGCATAAATTGTTTACGCAGGCGGGGGAGAATGAGGAAATACAGGCGTTAGAGGAGGAATTAAACGAACTTTTAAAGCGGCAGGGCAAAGCAAATACGGAATTAAAGAGTCTTAATTCGCTCAAAAAGAAACTGATGCAAGAGATTGTTTCCATAATGGAACTGCCCGACAGCTCTGGTAAAGAGAAAAAAATGTCGGAGAATAAGCAAAAAATAGAGGAAATTAATCAGCAGGTAGAGGATTATAATGATGAACTAATGGATTTACCAAAGCAGATTGATGAAGCAAACTTTAATTTAATGCTTGCTACTATGCATATTTGTTATGAGAAAATTCAGAAAAATGTTAAAGATATTGATGAGATTAATCAATGGATTTCAGAGTTTCGCCTGCAGTTAAAGCGCAAGATTCTTTCCAAACAGAAGAAAGAGATATGGAATGATGAGATGTATTCTTATATGCATTCTATATTCGGGCCTGATGTGATTGGTGTATTTGATATGAAATACAATCCTAAGAATGTACTAAACAAAGAGAAGGATGTCATAGACGGCGGCAATGCCCAGACATAGAAGGTCTGGGTATTTTTATGTATAGACCCGTGCAGAGGAAATATGCCGCTAAGGCAGCGAACGGGTTGCGCAGTGAGCAGGGGAGATATTCGATTGTGCACACCGATGCAGAGGAAATATGCCATTGTATGGTGTTAAGGCGGTGCACGAGTGGGGAAAACTGTTTATAGGAAGATGAATCTTCTCGACGGGAATGTTTACGGGTGGGGGCTGTCGCATTAAGACAAACAGATACAAGATAGTCTAACACTGTGTTAAGATTTTTACCATATCTGGTATCATCAAAGCTTATTGCGACAGCCCCAATAAACATAAATATAAATAGAAAGGGCTGGGGAGCATCCTATGGATTATGTTTTAAGCGCCTCTGAAATGAAAAAATGCGATGAAACGGCAAGCAAAGAATACGGGATTGCGCCGCTTGTCTTAATGGAACGCGCTGCGTTGGAATGTGCGCGGTTTATTATTAGCCGATATGGGAAAGATGCATATGTAGGGATAATGGCAGGCAGCGGCAACAATGGTGGCGACGGCATTGCGATTGCACGGATTTTGCAGGAAGAGGGCGTCCGCGCCGAGATCAATATGATTGGGGAAGCTAAGAAAATGACGCCGGAAACACGGCAGCAGTTAGAAACTGCCCAAAAGCTTCAAATTCCGATTTATTATGGTGTAGAGCATACGCTGTATGATGTAATTGTAGATGCAATTTTCGGAATTGGGCTGACGCGGAATATCGAAGGGAAATTTATGAAAGCAGTTGAGGCAGTCAATATGTCAACGGCGAAAGTAGTGGCGGTTGATATTCCTTCGGGCGTGCATACGGACGACGGTAGTATTATGGGCTGTGCTGTAAAAGCGGATGTGACGATTACGTTTGCCTATCGGAAAATTGGGCTAATGCTATATCCGGGCGCATCGTATGCGGGTGAGATAATCTGTGTGCCGATTGGGATTCCTAAGTCCATTTTAGCGTCAAAGCGCACAGGAGTTGTGACATTTACCAGCCAGAAAGAGGACTTGCGCTTTCCTAATAGAAATCCGGCAGGAAACAAAGGGTCATTTGGAAAGGTAATGTTAATAGCTGGATCAAAAAGTATGGGTGGTGCGTGTCAGTTAGCAGCGTTAAGTGCATTTCGTATCGGTGCGGGTATGGTTAAGGTATTTACAGCACAGGAAAACCGTGACAGCCTGCTGAAAAAAATGCCGGAGGTAATGGTAAGCACTTATAGCGATGATGGTGCATATTATCTTTCAGAGGAGGAAAATGCGGCTTTATTACAGGGACTGGAATGGGCGGATGTTATTGCCGTGGGCCCGGGAATATCGGTATCTGGCAAAGCGCAGAAAATCTTTGAAACCGTATTGTCAACCGCTGCAAAGCCAATGGTAATTGATGCGGATGCTTTAAATTTGCTTGCAAAACAAGAGTGGCTTTTGGAACTATTTGAATTTAGCCGTAAAAAGACAAGTAATGAAGTGGTTATGACGCCGCATCTTGGAGAGTTTGCGCGGTTAATGCAGTATCCGCTGACTGAAATTAAAAAGGACGTTCTCGCTTCCTGCAAAACATTTGCCAAAAAATATGATGTTACGCTGGTATGCAAGGATGCGCGTACCATAATTGCGAAGCGTGGGAAGATGATGTATCTCAATTCCAGCGGAAATGAAGGTATGGCGACAGCGGGGAGCGGCGATGTACTGACAGGTATCATTGCAGGGCTGCTTGCGCAGAGAACAGGCGGTTATGAGGCGGCAGTAACGGGCGTTTATGCGCATGGATTGGCAGGCGATATCGCCAAGGAGAGCACCTCCTCGTATTTTATAATGGCGCAGGATATTATCCAATCGCTAAAATATTTACAGTAAATATGTTTACTAAGGAACTGTCAATAAATAACTCATCAATTTGACTTGTATAAAGTAACAGTTCAGGTAGGTCTGCGCATTTACTGCGCTGACCGTAATAAAATGTAGTGGTTGGAGGTATCCAGTCCATCGTGAAGCGATTTCCAATGGCTGGATACGTAACAGTTCAATGGGTTATCTGAACTGTT
>CBCOYO010000009.1:35469-45734 GCA_965114465.1 uncultured Lachnospiraceae bacterium | reverse complement strand
TTTTCTAATGCTGATCAGGGGGCAGAAGGCTTAAGTTAATGACATTGGGTGTGAAAAGTAACATAAAAAGAAACACGGACATTCTTAGGTTGTTATGAGGAGAAAGGAAATATGGGGAAACAGGAGAATTGTGTAGAGAATACAGCGGAAAATACCGCACAGATTATGAATTATATTAAGATTGCAAGACCAGACCATTGGATAAAAAATGTATTTATACTGCCGGGTCTGGTTTTGGCAGTAATCTTAATTGGAAAACCAGAGGATATGGTAAGTTTTGTGTTAAAGCTTTTGGCGGGTTTTTTTGCAACTTGTTTTATTGCGTCGGCAAATTATGTGATTAATGAATGGCTGGATGCGGAGTTTGACCAGTATCACCCGACAAAGAAATACCGTCCGGTAGTAAGTCAAAATATGAAATTTTCGTTTGTTATGGTAGAGTATGCGATTTGTATTGTGTTGGGGCTGGCATTGTCGCTTCCAGTTAATATTCCGTTTCTTTTGACAGAAGTGTGGCTGCTGGTAATGGGCGTACTCTACAATGTGAAGCCGATTCGTACCAAGGACATTGTGTATTTTGACGTTTTGTCAGAATCCGTAAATAATATGATTCGTCTGCTGTTGGGCTGGTTTATTATCTGTGAAAATGTTTACCCGCCTTCCAGCATTTTGGTTGGATATTGGATGGCGGGTGCATTTTTAATGGCTGTAAAACGCTATGCGGAGTATCGCATGATCGGCGACCCGAAACTTGCTGGTTCTTACCGCAAATCGTTTGCAAGATATACTGAGGAAACATTGCTGTGTTCATCGTTCTTTTATGGGCTATGCGCAACATTCCTAATCGGCATATTTTTATTAAAGTACAGAATTGAGTATATTGTGGCAATTCCAGTGCTGTTTTTCTTATTCTGCTACTATTTGTACATAGCCCATAAACCCGATTCCGCCGCACAGAAACCCGAGAAGCTTTTCCGCGAAAAAAAGCTGATGATATTGGTTGGAATATTGGTGGTACTTTTTGTTGTATTAACGATTGTAGATATCCCAATAATGAAAATGTGGGAAAACGCATTTTTCATCCCAACTGGACGATAGAGTAGAACTGAGAATAATTGAATACCAGTTGGGTTCGCAACTGGACGATAGACTTTACATATGCGGGAGGTTTTTATGAATCATGTATTTATGGGGCGTGCTTCGCTGTTTGCATATCGGGCAGTTATTTTTGACTTAGACGGCACGTTGTATTATCAAAAACCGTTTCGCAAGAAAATGCTGTTGTACTTGATAAAGCATTTTATCTGCCACCCGTCGAGTGTAAAAGATATTTTGATTATCAAGCGATATCGGGAAGTGCGGGAGAAGTGGGAATCCATTGAGGAGAAAGCGGCGGAGAATGGTTTGGATTTGGACAGCCGTCAATATACATATGTTGCAAAGAAAATGCACACTTCGCCGCAGCGTGTGCAAAAGGCAGTACAATTTTTTATGCTGGAAGCGCCGCTAAAACTGCTGCCACAATTTCAGGATAGAGTACTGGCAAAAACCATTGAAAAATTGCGGAAAAAGGGGATTATCGTTGTAGTTTATTCTGATTATCCAGTGACGGATAAGCTGAAAGCACTTGGTATTACAGCGGATAGATGCTTTACTTCGGCGGATAAGGAGATTGGCTGTATGAAGCCTGACCCCAAGGGATTGGCAGTGATTTTGAATACGCTGGGGGTTGATAGAAAAGATGCGATTATGGTTGGCGATCGCTTGGAAAAAGACGGAATGTCTGCACAGCGAAATCAAGTGGACTATTTAATTGTGTCGCCGTCCCCAAAGGAACGCCGGAAATTAAAGGATATTTTAGAATATTCTGAAAGAGATACTGAAAAACGTTAAGAGTTTTCAATTTCTGTACAACCTATCTTGCATAAGAGGACAATATGTGTTGTGTAGAAAGGAAAATTTAGTAACAGTTCAGGTAGGGGCTGTTGCATTAAGGGAAGAAGATACAAGATATCGTAATGCTGTATTGTATTTTGCACTATATCTCGTATAATCAAAGCTTATTGCGACAACCCCGTAATAAAATGTAGTGGTTGGAGGTATCCAGCCCATCGCGAAGCGATTTCCAATGGCTGGATACGTAACAGTTCAATGGGTTATCTGAACTGTTACAAAATCTAATTGTTTTTGAGTATAAAAAGACTGGAGTAAAGACTGCGGAAACCGTCTTATGGGGAGGGTTTCCGCAATTTTTTATCTATAAATCCGATAAGCTCCCCCATATATAAGCCTGCCACATAGACGACAAAAATAGAGGGCAGAAGCAGTATGCAATAGAGCGTTAAATCAGGATAATCATATCCGCAGTATTTCATAGCATCAGTAACCCCTTTGACGCCATACCAGCAGACAAAAGCGTGCACTAGATACATTCCGTAAGAATTTTTGCCGCACTGTGCCAGAAAATCTGTGAGAAATTGCAGGATTCCTCGGCTTTTTGTGTTTTTATGACGATGAAGAAGCGATGGCTTGCGGTGTTCCCAATGAATCATGCTGACGGCAAGCCAGTAAAAGGAAAGCCCTACCAGTGAGGGCAGGTAAGTATAGCGATAATTTTCTTCTGGCAGCAGATACAATCGGATTGCCAAAACACTTGTCCCTAGAAACAGCGCAAAGGAAAGCAGCAACGGGCATTTTTGGGAAAAGCATTTTCTTTGGCGGGGGTTGTTATTGTTGATATTATTTTCCTGAAAAAACAATAGTATTCCAAGCAAAAAACAGGGAAGCTGATTTGTAAAAAAGTAATACAGGAAGGAGTTGTTGTACGGATATAAGCTGCCTTCGGACGCAATAGACCACTGTTTTAGCAGAATATGGTTTAGGCAGAGGAACAACAGCGGCAGGGGGAATATCAGAATCCGGTTTACTGTATGCAGCTTTTGAAATAGTATAACCAAAAATGGAAACAACAGGTATAATATAAATGTTGTTCCGATATACCAGCCGCCGGGAAATACGCTATTGATTGCATCAGGATATATTCCATGCACAAATAGGATATTGGCAAGAATTGCTTTGGGCGAACGGTTGATAATAAATCCCGGCGAGTAGTGAAAGATATCCATAAGAAGAATATTAAGCAGATAATTTGCTGCTAGTATTATTAGAAATCCGGGCGCAAGACGCAGATAACGGCGCAGTATAAACTTTCCGTATAAAATAGGAAAGCTTTTTTGATATTCTTTCTGCACAAGGTGATACCATGAATAGCAGAGTGCCATTCCAGACACAAAGAAAAATAATTGGCATCCCATTTGCCCGTAATTAATAATCTGTCGGAAACCCGTCATATCTTTCATAATAAAATGGCGGTTGTGGACAATAATAATCATAACAATGCCGATTCCCTTTAGAATATCGAGTGATCTTAGGGTTTTGTTCATATCTGCTGCTCCTTTTCGTATCAATTCCGAAACCGTTCTTTAGTAGTTTATCACGTTTTGCGCTGTTTGAATATAGAAAAGTGTGATATAATATCCAATAAATCTATATCGAATGTTTTGTATATGGAATGGCATAAAGATTTGCAGGTTTAATCAATAAGGGGGCAAAATAAGAAAACATATGGCAGCGGTTTTTTTGAATTGGATTTATATTGCAGTGACAGCATATAGCTTGGGATTTGCTTTTTCCAAATTTACGGAGAAATTTTTTCACTATGCGCTGCGAGGAATAGACAGCGTGTTGTTTGCGGGACTGGTTCTTGCAACTGTCTATGCACAGCTTTTCAGTCTTGTATATAAAGTGGGGCTGACAGCAAATATTGTTATGATGGTGGTTTGTGTTGGAATAGCAGTATTTTGGCATAGAGAAATTGCAGCACAGTTGAGAAGCGCTTGGCGGGGAAGCGGCGTTTTTGGCAAAGTGTTACTGTTGGCATTGATCGTTATATGGGGATATTGTACTTCTAGGGGGTATATGCATTACGATTCCGATCTATACCATGCGCAGAGTATTCGTTGGATTGAGGAGTTTGGTGTTGTCAAGGGATTGGGCAATATACATGTTCGGTTTGCATATAACAGTTCATTTTTTGCGTTGTCGGCGCTGTATAGTTTTGCGTTTTTATTGGGGCAGTCCTTGCATACGGTTAACGGGTTTATTGCATTGCTGTTAAGTGCAGAGGTTTTAAAACTGGGGGAAATTGCAAAGCGCAAAAGTGTGCTGCTGTCAGATTTTGCAAGGCTTGGCGCGTTTTATTATCTTACTGTGATTTACAGGGATATTGTAGCACCAGCTTCGGACTATGCAATTATGTGTGTGGTGTTTTTTATTATAATAAAATGGCTTGCCCAGTTGGAGATAGATAGGAATGCGTGTGTACCATTTGCGCTGCTTTGCGTTGGAGGAACGTTTGCTGTATCCTTAAAGTTGACAGCAGGGCTTTTGCTATTGCTGACAATCAAGCCTGCTTATCTGCTGATAAAGGAAAAAAAGTGGCGGGAGATTGCAGTCTATCTTGTAATGGGGTTGATAGTTCTAGCACCGTGGGCAGCGCGTACGGTGCTGATTTCGGGATATCTATTGTATCCGTTTCCGTCACTTGACTTATTTGCAGTGGATTGGAAAATCAGTGCAGAAGCCGCGGCTTTGGACGCCGCAGAGATTAAAACTTGGGGACGCGGGCTTAATAATGCGGCATTAGTGGACTTGCCGATAACACAGTGGTTTCCCAATTGGTTCTGCACAGCGTTGCCGGCAGTAGGCAGGCTGTTGGTGCTTGTGGATATTGTCTGTGTGGGGGTGTTTGCGTGCTTGGCAGTTTATATCTTCTTATCGAGGGCAAAGTATCAAAAAAACATTATTATGAAGCAAAATAAAATAGAATCTGGATTGGATGAATTGCTTGTGCTTGGAACAGTAGGCGCATCCTATCTCTTTTGGCAGTGTTCAGCACCGCTTTTGCGCTATGGATATGCATATGTACTGTTAATGGCAGTACTGACGTTTGGAATAGTATGGATATTGATACTGCAAAATGTAGAAAGAAAAAATGCCAATTCCCAAAGAATAGCAAATACTGAAAAAAAGAATAGCAATGTTTCTATAATTACCAGTAGAATCGGGATGTTAATAATTGTTATATTTACATTGACGAAAAGCATTTCACTGGCAGGTTATATCATAAGCACAGCAGATAAACCATATTATTTGCAGCAGAGTGATTATGGTACGTATGTTTTGCATAGCTATGCGGTAAATGGTGTAACATTTTACTATCCGGAAACAGGCGATCGCGTAGGATATCAGCAGTTTCCGGCAATTCCTAGGAAAGTGGATGTCGCATTTCGTGGAAATAAGATAAAAGAAGGCTTTTATGGGAAATAAAATTTATGTGTTATGCTATCTATACAAAATTTAGAAAATATTATAGAATATGGTAAGAAGTTATTTTTTGTATGAGGAAAGGCATGGGCGTGAGATGAAAAAGAGTGGTATTGTAAAACTATTTTGTATGGAAGTAATTATAACAATTACGGCAAGTATGGTAAACACACCAAAAACCGCATTGGCATCGGAACTGCTTCCCGCAGAGCAGGTGGCTGTACTGCCAGAGAATACTGTGGCAGTAGCACCAGAAACAGACAGTGCACAAGCGGAGAATATTGCAGCACCAAAAGCAGGCAATGCGCAGGTGCAAAATGCAGCAGCGTCAGAAGCAGGCAGTGCACAGGTGGGGAACACTGCAGCAGGACTGGTATCGGAAGCAGACAGTGCACAAGCGGAGAATACTGCGGAAGCATTACCAGAAGCAAGCGAAGCACAGGCGGAAAATACTGCGGCACTCCTTCCAGCACAGGAATTGCCAGCGTTTTTAACACAGACCCCATCCGATCATGAAACGGCGTTATTGCAGTTTGCGCAGGCGGAAGTTTATATGCAGGGGCTTCCCTTAGAAAAGTATCATATTATCAATGTACTTGGGGATTCTATTGCAGAGGGAATTGGTGCGAGCGGCAAGGAGAAGTCGTTTCCTTCTGTTTTGGCGAAGCTGACGGGCGCACAAGTCAATAATTACGGGGTGTCGTGTTCGCGGATTACGGATATTGTTTCTGATGTATCCAATCCTGGTTCTTTTGTTGACAGAATGTACCAAATGGACAAAGCTGCTGATTTAATTATTGTGTTCGGCGGTACGAATGATTTCTGGTATGGTGACTGTCCTATTGGTAAGCGCACAGATACCAGCCCGAATACGTTTTATGGGGCTTTAAATACCATGATAACGTATTTGCAGAATACATATCCCAACGCGGATATTGTATTTCTGACACCCTATCAGCAGAGCAAGGATGCTGATGAAACACATTCTTACAAAAGAAGCACTTACGGGAATTTTGGGACAGGTACTTTGAGCGAGTACCGAACGGCAATGCTTGACCGCTGCCAGTTTTACGGTGTGCCTGTATTGGATTTATATGCAGATTATGAACTAAATACTGTGGATAATCGGGATGCACTTGCAAGGTATGGACAATACCTTTGCGATGGCGTGCACTTAAATGATGCAGGATATAATTTTTTAGCAAGAAAAATTTATCAGTTTATTATGCAGGATTTTGCGGATTATACGCCTGTTTATACGCAAGTAAATAATATGGTCTTTGAAACGGCGG
This sequence comes from uncultured Lachnospiraceae bacterium, assembly GCA_965114465.1. Lineage (GTDB taxonomy): Bacteria > Bacillota > Clostridia > Lachnospirales > Lachnospiraceae > COE1. Next base: position 39,057 of record CBCOYO010000009.1, on the reverse strand, counting down.
CGCTTCCTAGTATGATATGCGAAGGGGGTTTTCTATTACCAGATGGCTCGATTCTACCGAGCAAACCCGATCATGTGCCTGATCCGTCTATGCCGCTGAAACAGTTGTATCACTATCTGGTGATTGCGGCGTATTTGTAAATGATATGAAAAGGTGTTTACCTGTCAGAGATATTGTGCTATTATGGAAATTAGTGTCATAGAATCGGTGTGCCGGCAGTGCTGGGGAACTGGCGGCATATGCGGACAGTGGAGGTAGAGAATGGACGCTATCAAGAAATATTGGCATTGGATACTGGCAGGGGGCATCTTTTTTTGCGAAGCGGCTGTGTTGCTGGTATTGCGGGAACAGATTTATGTGGGGATCTGCGATAACTTAGATTTGTTTATTACACAGCTTAAAATGCTGCGAGATCAACAGGCATTTTTTGCACATGGACAGGCAATGCCGATTTTGCAGGGAATTGACAGGAATTATTTCCCATCGGAGTTTTCGCTATATAATATATTGTATTTATTGCTGCCAGATATTTATGCGTATATTGCTGGAATATTGTTGAAAATGCTTCTGGCAATGGGATCTAGTATTTTGTTGGCAAAGCATTTGCTTGGTGAGGAATACGTAAGGTATGAGCAGATCGTTGTGCTGGCAGCGACTGCATTCGCGCTTTTGCCGGTATATCCGATGTATGCGTTTTGCTTTGCGTCGATGCCGCTTGTATTGTACCTTTTGGTACGGCTGTATGAAAAGGCGGATTGGTGGCTGTTTGCGGCATTGTTTTTCTATCCGTTGGTTTCTTATTTTACGTTTTTTGGTGCGTTTCTATTAGGATATATCTTGATTGCTGTGATTGTACTAGGCATACGGGATAAAAGGATACCTTGGCGGCTGTTGGGAGGTTTCTTGGCGCTTGCGGCTGGGTATGTCTGTTTCGAGTACCGCTTGTTTGGGATTATGTTTTTCTCGCAGACAGAAACGATTCGCAGTACAATGGAAACCGCCAGCTATAATGCAGCACAGCTTTGGCATACGTTTACAGATGTGTTGCTGCACGGTTTTTCCCATGCGCGTTCACTGCATACGGTTCTTGTGCTTCCGATCTGTATCGTGTATTTTATATGGAATAATATCATGTATATCCGCAGAAAACAGGCATATAAAATCGCAACGGATGTGTTTAATTGGACAATATTGTTTCTAGTGTTTAACTGTGCAGTATATGCATTGTATTTCTGGGAACCCCTGCGTAGACTGGTAGAAACTGTTTTGCCGCCGTTAAAAGGGTTTCAATATGGAAGAACGATATTTTTTAATCCTTTTGCATGGTATTTCGCGTTTTTTATTGTTTTGCGGAAATTATATCAAAAAAGAAAGAACATTGCCTGTGTGCTTGGACTTGCGGCAATATTGATTGTGGCAGGCACACAGTGCGAGTACAGTGATTTTTATAATACCATTTACTGCAATCTGTACAAGCTTGTAAAGCATACAGAGGGAAATCAGCTTAGTTACGGTGAATTTTATGGAAAAGATTTGATCAATCAGATAAAAGAAGATATTGGGTATACGCCGGATAAGGGCGCGTGTGCTTATGGGCTGCATCCGGCAATGCTTTCTTACAATGAAGTTACAACGATAGATGGTTATTGCGGGTACTATCCGCAGGAATATAAAGAGGTGTTTCGAGAGGCGATTGCGCCGACGCTTGACGCAAATGGAAATTGGCAGACGTACTATGATACATGGGGCTGTCGTGCGTATCTTTTTTCGGCATCTGGTGAAAATACGTATGATTTCGGCGCTAATGCCAAGGCAGAGCCGCAGGAGATATTAATGGATGCAGACGCATTAAAGCGGCTGGGATGCGATTATATTTTTTCAAGAGTGGAAATTACAAATGCAGAGCAAATGGGGCTTACATTTATAAAAGAATATCATTGTGAAGGTATCCCCTATTATATTTATTTGTATGAGTTATAGTATTATGGCAATACAAAGTGATGATTTAGGAACAGTTCTCGTTTGGCAAGGTTGAAATATAATAAAATGGACAAGACGAAATGGAGGTTGTAAGAATGCAGACAATTAAGAAAAAAGTGTTACTGTTTTATCCGCCCGGAGCGTTGTTTCAGCGAGGTGAGGATCGGTGTCAGCAAAATATTGACGATGGTTCTGCACAGGCAATGCGTGCCTGCAATGATTTAGGCTATGCGGCTGCGGTGCTGCTTCAAAGCGGTTATCAGGTAAAACTACAGGATTATCAAACACAGGGTGATACATTTGAAATGCTCGAAAAGGACATGGACGAGTTCGATCCGGATATGATTATGATGAGTATTACCAATACCACGATTTTTGATGATATCAAGGTAATTAATAAGCTTTGCGAGAAACATCATCCGATTGTTGTATTAAAAGGAGCGTTGTTTTTTGCGCCGGAACAAGCAATGTTGGACATGATTGATTTCACGAATGTGGATTATTTAATCGGCGGCGAGATTGATTTCTGTATCGGAAAAATTGCGGATTATTGTTTCAAGGGTATAGGAAAGCCCGAAGAAATCAATAATATTCTATATAAGGACGCAGAAGGGAAAATGATTCCTACAAAGTTCCATGTATGGGATGATGACCTTGATGCACAGCCGTTTCCGGCAAGACAGTTGATGAATAATTCGCTCTATATCCGTCCGGATACCAAGGAAACAATGGCAACCATTCAGACAGCACGCGGATGCCCGAGTCAGTGTGTATTTTGTTTAACACCGGAAATTTCTGGCAAGCGAGTGCGTTTCCGCAGTCCGCAGAATGTACTTGAAGAGATGATAGAGTGCTATGAACAGTTTGGGATTCGTAACTTTTTCTTTAAGGCAGATACCTTTACGATTAATCCGGAATGGGTGAAAGAGATGTGTGAACTGATTATTCAATCAAAATTGTATGGAAAAATTCAGTTTACGGCAAATTCACGTGTGCGTCCATTAAAAAAGGAAACATTGGAATTAATGAAGAAGGCAGGCTGCTTTTTGGTAGCATTCGGCTTTGAGTCTGGCAGTGATGAAATGCTGCAAAAAATGCGAAAAGGTGCAACGGTTGAAGAAAACAGACAGGCGGCACGCTGGTGTAAGGAAGTTGGACTTCCATTTTGGGGATATTTTGTTATCGGATTTCCTTGGGAAACAAAAGAGGATATTCTTTTAACGAAAAAGTTGGTGTTGGAAAACGATCCCGATTTTATTGAAGTGACAATCGCACTGCCGTTCTATGGTACGCCAATGTATGAAACTTGTAAAAAAGAGGGACTTTTGGCAAAATCTGTATTGGGAAGTGATTTTTTCCATTCTAGCACAAAGGGAACAATGCACCTTACCATTGATGAAGTGATGAAGCTGCGCAAGGATATTTTGTTAAGTTTCTATTTAAGACCACAATATATTCTTCGAAAGATGAAGGAGTGCATTACCCAGCCAAGCGTATTTGTGCAGTATGTAAAATATGGGCTGAAATTGGTAGTGAATTTGTTTAAATAACAATAATAATAGAAGATGTTACAGTAAAACGCGGCTGAATGGCGACAATAAGGGTGAA
>CBCOYO010000009.1:0-35369 GCA_965114465.1 uncultured Lachnospiraceae bacterium | reverse complement strand
GGGATTTGCATATACTAACGACCGTTAAGATTTTCCAATTTCTGCACAGTCCATAATGCATAAGCAGGCAATACGTGCTGTGTAGAAAGGAAAATCTAATCGCTTGTGAGTATAATAATTGAAGAGGTTACAGTTTATACTGGTAAACACCAAAATTTGCCAATAACGCCGACTCACGAGCGCAATACTCTTGAACAATATGGTAAAATTTATTGCTTATGAGTATAACAAGGCTAAATGGCAACTACAAGGGCGAAGGGATTTGCATATACTAACGACCGTTAAGATTTTCCAATTTCTGCACAGTCCATATTGTATAAGCGGACAATATGTACTGTGCAGAAAGGAAAATCTAACCATTCGTGAGTATAGAAGGGGCGTGCGCAGGTAAGGAGCATATTGGGAAGTGCGTTCAATAGTAATAGTACGCAGATAGGATGATAAAATGAAATTAAATAGAAAAATCAATCTGCCAGAATGGCTTACAGCGGTGGCTGCATTTGCATATTATTGGATTATGGCACTTTATAAACTGACCCAAGCGCCGATCTGGCAGGATGAGGCGATGGAATTTTACTGCTCAGTGCCTGTGCGTGGGGCTATCCGCGGCGTAACGGAATATGCGACAATGTATGAACGTATGGCGCATATTCAGCAGCAGCCGCCACTTTACAATTGGCTGATGTGCCTGTGGCTGCAAATAAATGAGGGCGAATGGTGGTATCGCTTTTCGAGTGTTATTTTTGGGTTTGTGGCGGCAGTAGGTTTTTATGTGGTGCTGCGCAGGCTTTGCAGCCGATATGCGGCGGCATTTGGCGTTGTGATTTATTCGAGTATTTTTATTATTATGTATTATATTAAGGAAAGTTCCGAATATTCGCTGCTAATTATGCTGCTGATATGGCTAATTGATATTTATTTTTTAATGGAAGAAAAAACGACACCTGGCAGAATCACAGTGTTTGTGCTGTTGTGTATTGCATCGGTTTTTACGCATTATGGCGCAGTATTTGTGGTTGTGGCGTTTGCAGTAGGGGTTTTGCTCCGCCTTTGCAGACAGCGTGATTGGAAAAATGTAAAACTTTGCGGCTTTTTGTATCTTTTATCTGCTGTTGCGGGTGGACTGCCACTGGTGCTGTTGTTTATTATTCCACAGTCTGCAAATCAGGTTTCAACGCTTTTTTCAGAACAGGAAATTATTATTGAGTATGGGAGTATTTTTGGCGATTTTATCAATAGTTTGATCTGTGTATTCCGGTTTTTTGCGATAGATATTGATCGTGATTGGGTAAAAATCGGCGGGCTGATTCGTGCGGCAATGGTGGTAATTGCCATAATTATGGCATATACGCTGGTTAAGACCAAGAAAAAAGCGTTGCAGAACTTTTTTTGGTGTAATGTAGCTTCCTATTTGCTGTATTATGGTATTACAAAACTTAATATATACGCATATGGCTGGTATGGAAACCGATATAATTTATTTTTGTTTCCATTTTGGTTTGTTCTAATTGTAGTGTCGCTTTATGAGTTTGCAGTTGTTATAAAAGAATCAGACAAGAACAGGAAAGTGCCACTTGAAAAACTGGCTAATTTATATCGTATTGGGCTGGTGCTGGCGGGGATTTTGTACTGTGTATATGGTGATTACCGCATAAGCAATCATTGGGCGAAAATGGATCTGCGCGCAGTGGTTGCCGCTTGGTATGAACGAGAGGGGTATGCAGTGCCAACGCTGTTGGATTTCCACCAAAGATACGCGTTTGTATATTATTTTACGCATAACGGGCAGTATCAAGAAACACAGTGGGAAAAAATTGCATACAATGATGAATTGGAAACGTATCATGCAGGGAACGACACGAAACAGTGGAAGGAATATTTAGATAGGGAATATCAAGGTCAAATTCCACACCAGTTATATGTTGTAACAGGACAGTGGAATGGTCTGGTTGATACCTTTGTAGAATTGGGCTATCATGTGGAAGCTGTCGTCGATACTACAGCGAAGCTGTATTATATGGAAAAGTAGTGAAGCATTTAAAAGAATGCAGAGCGTTGAAAGGGAATTGTTTGGAAAGTAAGGCGTCAATAAGCGAAATTGGAATAAATTGCATAAAAAGAGTTTTTCGTGCTGTGGTTTTGCTGGCGGCTGGGATAGTGGCAGGATATGTATTGTTGACTTTGGTTTATTGTCTTCCTACAAAACCAATGCAGGCAAATATGGCTTCGTCAAGGGACTTGTTTGATAAGGAACGGGAATACTACCGTGTAATTACCGGATATATCAGCACGCAGTTGGACAATTATACCGACACATGGATGGTTGGAAATGCCGTTTTTGCGGATAACGATTTGCCAGTTTGGAAACAGGCGCTTGCGTGTACAAGAGCAGAGTATGGAGAAGGGCCTTTAGATGGATTGATACGATATCTGTCAGGAGAGGAGGGCTATACAAAAGTCGAGTACACACGATATTGGCATGGATATTTGGTTCTGCTTAAACCGTTATTTTTGTTGTTTGATTATGCGGATTTGCGGGTAATCAATCTTTTTGCGGAAAGCGCATTGGTTCTGTTGGTGTTTGGGGCATTTTGGCAGAGAGGATTTGTGCGGGAAGGGATTGCGTATCTTATTTCTTTACTGTTTTTAATGCCCGTGGTCGTGCCGTTGTCAATACAATTTTCCATCGTGTTTTATATTGCCAATGGTGCAATGCTGGTTCTCTTGAAATGGTATCAGCCAATTACGGATAGCGGACATATTGGGGACTATTTTCAGATTGTAGGAATGGTGACGAGTTTTAGCGACTTATTAACGTATCCCATCGCCGCTTTGGGTATGCCGTTAGTCTGCTTGATACTATGTAAGGGCAGAGAACAATCAGAACGTAGACTGCTTAAAACAGAGGAATCTGAGCGCAGCTTGCAAACAGTAGAAGAATCCGCTCACAGACTGCGGACAATATGGGTAAGAATAAAGGAGATTGCGGTTGCTTCTGCGTATTGGGGCTTTGGATACGGGGCAATGTGGGCTGGCAAATGGGTGCTGAGTTCGATTCTTTTGGGGGATCATACAATTGCAAATGCACTTTCGCAGATAGCAATGCGATCTTCTCATAAACAGGCTGGAGAAACGATAGGCGTTTTTACAATCTGGCGTAGGAATATTGAATTTTACTTTGAAAAACCATATTTGCTGCTTATTACTGTATGTATTTTGATAGCCTTTTGGGTATTGTTTCGGAATCGGAATAGGCTGGGAACGCTGTTTATGGACGCAATTCCATTTTTGCTGATTGCCTGTATGCCTTTGGTATGGTATGCTTTGGCAGGACAACATTCGTATGAGCATCATTGGTTTACTTTTCGCGGGCTGATGGTCAGCGTATTTGCTTGCTTGTGCTGTTTGGGCAGAAAGGAACAGGGTGCTTGAAATGGTGATTATTCATGTAATGGGCGGGTTGGGAAACCAGTTGTATCAGTATGCTTTATATGAGAAATTCAAGCAGCTTGGCAGGGAAGTAAAACTTGACCTTCACGCCTACAAGGGGGCAAAGGGAGAGGACAGAGAATGGCGAGAACTAGAATTGGAATGGCTGGACGGGCTTTCTTATGAGGTTTGTACGGACAAGGAACGCACGGATTTTTTGGATAACAGCATGAAATTGCAGGATCGGGTGCGCCGTAAGATTTTTGGCAGAAAAAGCCATATGGTGAAGGAATCCGATGCCTATATGTCAGACCTTTTTGAAATGGATAATGTTTATCTCTACGGCTTTTGGGGATGCGACAGATATTATATAGATATTGAAGATATTCTGCGAAAAAAAATCCGCTTTCCCGTTAGTCAGAATCCGCAGAATGCGGCAGCAAATGCCGCTGCAATAGAAGCAATGGAAACGGAGGAGTCTGTCAGCCTTCATATTCGACGGAAAGATTATTTAACGGTTGCAGACGGAAAACGGTATATGGGTATTTGTACCGATAAGTATTATCAGGCAGCGATGAATTATATTGCGCAGCGGGCAGAGAATCCGATATTTTATATTTTTTCGGATGATGCAGACTATGCAAGAACACATTTTAATGGAGCAAATATGCGTATTGTGGATTGGAACCAAGGACGCGAGAGTTTCCATGATATGGAGTTAATGAGCCATTGCAGGCATAATATCTGTGCGAACAGTACTTTTAGTATCTGGGGCGCGCGGTTAAATTCTAATCCTGCAAAGATTATGGTGCGTCCCCTGCGCCATGATAATTATGAAACCATGGAAACGGCGCAAATACGGGAGAATTGGAAAGGATGGGTATTAATTGATGCAGACGGTAAGCTGTGCTGACTTGATTTCCATTATTGTTCCGGTTTACAATATGGAGCAGTACTTAGAAAGGTGTATGGAGTCTATTATTAATCAGACATATCCAACACTGGAAATTATACTGGTGGATGATGGCTCGACAGACCGTTCGCCGCAGCTTTGTGATGCATATGCGAAGAAAGACAGTCGGATTCGGGTAGTGCATAAGCCAAACGGAGGGTTATCGGATGCAAGAAATGCAGGACTTGCTATAGCGACAGGAACATATATTGGCTATGTGGACAGTGATGACTGGATCGAACTAGATATGTACGAATGTATGTACAGCGCATGCGTAGAAAATGGCGCGCAGCTTGCCGTCTGCCGTTATGCCAGTGAACACAGTGCAGATGCTGCCTGCCATAGTATGAAATCGGGCAGCGGTGCGGTAGTGCCTCTTTCGCGTGAGGAATTGTTAAAAATTTATATTTGCGGGCATGATAAGTATATTATCTATAATTCTGTGTGGAGTAAGCTGTTTCACAGGGATTTGGTACAAGATATGGTCTTTCCGAAGGGGCGAAACTCGGAGGATATTATGTATACGACAAGGGCATTTTGCAAACTCAAAAAAGCGGTTTATCTGGATACGAGTCTATATCATTATGTACTTGACCGCGCAGGAAGTATTATGAATGTTACCAAAGGCGAGCGGATGTTTTGGGATGAAATCCCGTTTTGGCGGGAACATATTTCTTATATCCGTGAAAACGTATCTGATACAATGGGGGATTTGGCGGCGTATTATTTTTGGCGGCGGTTGTTATTTTATTATATTGATATGACGCAGGCTGGAAAACAGGGAAAGGCTTATGCTAAGAGGCTTGTCAGCGAAGTGCGTGCAGATAGAATGGAAATTGATAAGGTTTATCATAGTGCCATTGTATCAAAGGGGGATTTTGCCAGAATGAAATTATTTTTATTTTGTCCGCCGTTGTATGCATTGACCGTTCAGTTGTATAACAAAATTGTGATTCCGCTGCGGCGGGGAAGGTATATTACAGTAAGGAGAAACAATGCTTTTTAATTCCTATATCTTTGTATTTCTATTTTTCCCGTTAGTGATTTTGGGATATTATGGATTACGGTGTTTGGGCTGCCAAAAGCTGACAATGGGCTTTCTGATAGCAATGTCCATGTGGTTTTATGGCTATGATAATATATACTACTTAGGTATTTTGATCATTAGTATTTTTTTGAATTATTTTTTGGTGCAGCTAATGGGACGTTTTAAACGTAAAGTACCGCGCACCATCGTATTTTTAATCGGAATTTTGCTGAATTTAGGGATTTTGTTTTATTATAAATATTATGATTTCTTTATTGAAAATGTGAATTATGCGGCAAAGACAAACTTTGGGCTGCTGGGGCTTGCGCTGCCTTTGGGGATTAGTTTCTATACATTTCAGCAGCTTTCCTATGTGATTGACGCTTATCGGAGGGAATGTGAGCAGTATAGCCTGTTGGAATATGCAGCATATGTATCCTTTTTCCCGCAGTTGATTGCAGGGCCGATTGTGTACCACGATGAATTAATTCCACAGTTTCGCAAGAAATTTTCTTCTTTAAATTATACGAATTTAAGTAAAGGAATCTATGCATTTGCTCTTGGAATGGCGAAAAAGGTACTGATTGCGGATACTTTTTCGAAAGTGGTTGTGGTAGGCTATACAGATGTGGGTGCATTAAATATGGTCAGTGCATTGATAGTAATGGTTTGCTATTCTTTGCAGATATATTTTGATTTTAGTGGTTATTGTGATATGGCACTGGGGATTGGATATTTATTTGATATGGAACTGCCAATCAATTTTAACTCGCCATACAAAGCAGCATCCATTGTCGAGTTTTGGGATCGCTGGCATATGACATTAACGCGGTTTTTTACAAAATATGTATATATTCCGCTTGGCGGCAGCCGGCGGGGGCGTGTACGGACATATGTAAATATTTTCATTGTGTTCTTTGTCAGCGGCATATGGCATGGCGCTAATTGGACATTCCTTTTATGGGGGATGCTTAATGGCATTGGCAATGTACTGCAAAAGATTTTTGGGAGGTTTTTTGGTTGGGTACCGCGTGCCGTGGGTGTGCTGGTGACGTTCGGTTTTAGCACTTTTGCGTGGAGTTTATTTCGGGCAGAGTCTATTGCACAGGCAAGAAAACTTTGGGGACAGCTTACGGTTGTCGGAGATGGCACAATCTATAAGCCAATTACCGATGCATTTAACGAACTGACAGAAGTGAAACTGCTGGGAAGGCTGGGATTTGGCGGTGTAATTGACCAAGTGCCTTGGATTTGTTTCGCAGTCTTTATAATAGCAGTGACAGCAGCTTGTTTCTTCCTGAGAAATACACAGGAAAAAGTGCAGGATATGCGTTATACAGCATGGCGTATGGCAGCAGTGATTGGCTTGCTAATGTGGAGTATTTTGTCGTTGTCGGATGTGAGTGAATTTTTGTATTTTAATTTCTAAATGATTTTGCAGAGAGGTTTTCCAATGGAACAACAGCAGAAAAAATGGTTTATACGATGTATCGGGCTGTTGGCGGCGGCGGTGGCGGCAGCGGTGCTTTTGGTGTGGCTTGTAGACCCGTTGTTTCACTTCCATAAGCCATTTCCGTTTATTTCTTATAATCTGTATGATGAGCGTTATGTAAATGATGGGATTCTACGGCATTTTGACTATAATACGGTGATTATTGGAACATCCATGGCACAGAACTTTAAGCCGAGCGAGGTTGAAGCACTTTTTGGCGGAACGTGTGTAAAAGCGACATTTTCCGGCGCAGGTTATGCAGAATTATCCGATAATATTCGGCGTGCACTGGAGCGCAATAAAGAATTGCAGACGGTAATATGGACAATGGATTACAATGCTTTGATTCGCGAGGCGGATTGGGGGCAGTATGACGAATACCCGACATATTTGTATGACGATAATCCGTTGAATGACGTTTCCTATATTTTTAATAAAACGATATGGTATCATTATGTATTGAAAAGTTTATTAATGACCTTGACAGGTACGCCAAGCACAACCATGGATCAATATGCGTCGTGGGATAAGGAAACGGGATATCAGCATATTATGGCAAATTATAATCGTTGGGAAACGCGAGTCGATATGATTGCAGGGCTGGACGCACAAGCAAAGGCGATGGTGGCAGAAAATGTGCAGAAAAACTTCGTGGATTTAGTAAACGATTATCCGGATAAGACATTTTATATTTTTTATACGCCATACAGTATTTATTATTGGGATTTCCAGAATCAGGAGGGGATGATGCAGATGCAGTTTGACGCGGAGCAGATTGCAACGGAACTGCTGTTAGAATGCCCGAATGTGAAACTCTATAATTTCCACGATCAGCATGATATTATTAATAACCCGAACAATTACCGTGATAAAGAGCATTATTCAGCAGAGATAAATAGTCAGATCCTAGAGTGGATAGCCGACGGTAAGGGGCTTGTAACAAAGGAGAATTATAAAGAACGGTTAGAGCAGGAGAAAGATTATTATCTGCATTTTAATTACGAGCAGATGTTTCAGCCATAAGCATAGAAAGGTATGATGTAAAATGAGGGATATCGTAAAGAAACTCAGATATATACTAGATAGAAAGCAGAAAATCCATATTTGTTTTTTGGGGATTATGATTTTTATTGGCGGGTTATTAGAAACGCTGAGTGTTTCCGCTTTGCTGCCTGTTGTAGGGGTGATAATGGATCCTGTGAGCGCAATGGAAAACAAATATTACAGAACAGCAATGGAATTTTTGAAGATAGAGGATATAAAAGGTTTTACGATAGCGCTGTGTTTGCTGCTTATGGTAATGTATATATTAAAAAATGCGTTTCTGCTGCTGCTGGTCAATGAGCAAAATCGATTTATTTCTTATAACCGCAATAAATTAATTAGTCAAGTGCTGCGAGAGTTTTTAAACCGTCCGTATGAATTTTATCTTGACGCAGATATTCCTACCGTCTTTCGCCTAACGGACAGTGATATACCAAATGTTTTTCATATTCTATTATCACTGATTTCAATGGTTTCGGAGGCAATTGTATTTGTCTGCCTGTCTGTAATCCTTATTTTGCAGGATTGGAAACTAATGCTCTTTGTTATTGGTGTATTTGCTGTTATTACGATATTTATGTTGAAATGTTTAAAACCGGGGCTTTCTGCACTTGGCGCTAAAAATCTGGCGATACAGTCAAGAATTGCAAAGTGGAGGATTCAGGCAATCTACGGAATCAAAGATGTAAAGGTGCTGCATCGTGAAGCATTTTTTGCAGATAATTATGAAAAAAATGGTAAAATTGGTGCGGGGTACAGCCGAAAACACGCTGTAATCAACAGTATGCCGCGGTTAATTATCGAAACGGTGTTTGTTGTAAGTATTCTGGGATATCTGGCTATGTATATTCGTTCGGGTAACGATATTACAAAACTACTTACATTGCTGACAGCATTTGGTGTGGCGGCAATTCGTATGATGCCCTGTGTTAACCGCATTAATACGTATATGACAGATATTTCTTATTTTAAGCCGTGTCTTGATTACGTGTACGAAAACATGAATATCAATGAAATCAGCAAAAGAAATAATCAAACGCTGCGTCCTGTTGATGAAAGCAAGACGATGCAGCTGAAAGATAAGATTGCATTAAAAGATATTGTGTATGCATATCCCAATACAGATACATTGATATTCGATCATGCCAATATGGTAGTGCCTTGTGGGAAATCCGTGGGGATTATGGGAGCTTCAGGAGCAGGAAAATCAACGATTGTAGATATATTGCTGGGACTTTTAAAGGCACATGAGGGCAGTATTACTTGTGATGGCGTCGATGTATTTGACAATTATCCAGCATGGCTTTCGCAGATTGGTTATATTCCGCAGTCAATTTATTTAGTGGACGAGCCGATTCGCAATAATATTGCATTTGGGATTGCGGATGATGAAATTGATGATCATCGCATTTGGGAGGTTTTGGAGGAAGCACAGCTAAAAGATTTTATTCAAACGCTTCCCGAAGGGCTAGATACCGCGATCGGTGATAGAGGTGTGCGTTTATCTGGCGGGCAAAGGCAGCGGCTTGGAATTGCGCGGGCACTTTACCACAATCCGGAGATTTTGGTGTTTGATGAAGCAACTTCTGCGCTGGACAATGAAACAGAAACAGCCGTTATGGAAGCAATTAATAGTTTTCATGGTAAAAAAACAATGGTTATTATTGCACATAGGCTGAATACCATTGAGAAATGTGATATGATTTATAAAGTGGAGGGAGGGAAGATTTTGGAAACGAGGTTGTAAGGTGTTACCTGTAACTGGCTTACAGGCTTTTAACAGGAGGAATAGGATGCTCAAACATGCTTATTTGATAATGGCGCATGAGGATACACTTGTATTAAGGCGGCTGATACAGCTTTTGGATAACGAGAATAGTTGTATTTATATCCATATGGATAAAAATTCCCGCTTTAGGGATACAAGTCAAATACAGCAGCTTGTAAAAAAGGCAAAATTAACGATTTATCAGAAGTATAAAGTATACTGGGGAACGAACAGTATTACACTTGCAGAAATTTTTTTGCTAAAGAAAGCAATAAAAAGTGGTTCTCACTATTATCATTTTCTTTCTGGTGCGGATCTTCCAATAAAGAAACAATCGGAAATACAAAATTTTTTTGAACGCAACAATGGGAAAGAGTTTATCCACTTTGGAACACAACAATATCAAAAGGATATTGCCAGCAGGTATACACCTTATCATTTTTTCACAAAGCAGCTAGGACGCAAAAGAGAGAAAAAGTTTTGGGTGGATATGGAAACGTATTCCTTGGCAATCCAGCGGCGACTGCATATTGACAGAACCAAAGGAAAAGCATATTCCTTTTATGGAGGCGCAAATTGGTGCAGTATTACAGCAGAATTTGCGCAATATATTGTACAGCATTATGGAAAATATAAAGGTGCATTTCGCTGGACACAGATTAGTGATGAATTGGTATGGCAAACAATTGTTATGGATTCGCCCTATCGTGAGAATCTTTATAAATTTGGGAAAAATAATGATTATACGGCCTGTGCACGGTATATTGACTGGTATAGAGGGACACCGTATGTATTTCGGACGGAAGATTTTCCAGACTTAATGCGCGCGGAAGAATGTATGTTTGCACGTAAGTTTGATGAAAAAGTGGACAAAGAAATTATTGAAAAGCTGTATCAGACGTTGACACAATAATACCGTTTGCACAATGGTATAGAATGGCAAATAGGAGATTTATGGAAAAAAAACCAGTGATTGCTACGGAACTGTTAAAAGGACAAGGGCTTGGAAATCAGTTGTTTTGTTATATTACAACAAGGTGTATTGCCTATCGAAACGGTTTTGATTTTAGTATATTAAATCGGGAAATTTTTGCAAACAATATCCATAGTAATAAGGGGATGTATTTTATGGATATTGACTGTGGTTTAGAACTGTCCAAAAGTGCCTTTGAAAATATATATTATGAGAAAGAGGATAGGATTTTTATAGGAAATTCAAAGCACGATATCGAGCACGGATGTTATATCAGTGGTGTAGACCAAACGTTTCAAGAACTTTCGCATACAGCGCTTTTATATGGAAATATGCAGGCAGAAGCGTATTTCGGTGCATATAAAAAAGAAATTAAGGAATGGCTGAAAGTGAAACCGGAATATGACTGTATGGAATATTCCAGGGAAAATTTGTGCATTATCAATATTAGAGGCGGAGAATATGCAGGGAGTCCGGAGTTGTTTTTGCGGCGCAGATATTGGCTGGATGCAATGCAATATATGCGCAGGAAAAGACCTGATATGGAATTTATGGTAATTACAGATGATACGACTGCTGCAAAGCGGATACTGCCAGAGGTGCCAGCATTCCATTTTGAATTGTCAAAAGATTATTCTGTGATAAAAAATGCACATTACTTAATCCTTTCTAATTCAACGTTTGCATTTTTTCCTGCATATACCAGTGAAACGGTGAAGTTTATGATTGCTCCAAAATATTGGGCAAGACATAATGTATCGGACGGATATTGGGCATCCGAACAAAATATTTATTCGGATTTTTATTATATGGATCGGAAAGGAAAATTATTTACCGCAGAGGAATGCCGGCAAGAATTGGAAAATTATAAGAACAAGTCCACGAAATATCAGAAAATCGGAAAGCCGTTGTCAGGATTGGCGAAAATGATGGCAATTATAAGAAGCCAGTGTCTGCGGTATGGTGATTTACTGATAAGAATGATTCGTTCCTTAAAAAAAAGGGTGCGGCGACTGGTTACAGGGCAAAAGCAACAGATTTGAACGAAAACAGGTATTTTAACTACTGGTATATTAGATACCCCAGTATATAAATAGGAAGCATATAGATGGGAGAATAGGGAATGGCAGCAGAGAAGCGAAAACTTCCCAATGTGACGCTGGCAGCGATGACGAGTGTGAATATTTGGGCAACCATAAAAGCAATGGAATACAGTATGCGTGGCATTGCGTTTGGGGATGCGGTACTGATTACACATAAAAAACCGTTTGGACTTCCCAAGTGTATTCGTTACAGCCATACGGATAAACTCAACAATATTGATGATTTCAATTACAAAATGGTTTATGAACTGGGAAGTCATATTCATACGGAGTTTGTCTTAATTGTCCATGCGGATGGTTTTGTGGTACATCCGGAATTGTGGCGGGATGAATTTCTGGATTATGATTATATTGGCGCGCCTTGGCCGCTCCCGCCAAAAGGGGATACAACAACGTATCGCGATATCAATGGAAATATCTGCCGTGTAGGGAACAGCGCTGGTATCCGCAGCAAGCGTTTAATGGATTTTCCCAGAAAGGCAAAGATACCATGGACGGGAGAGTATGCATACGGTAAAATGTGGTATTATGAGGATGGATTTATCTGTTGTAAAATTCGCCACCTTCTGGAAGCGGAGGGAATGCGTATCGCACCCTTGGAAGTGGCAAAGTATTATAGTCATGAAAAAATGATACCAGAAGTACAAGGCATTACGCCGTTTGCCTTTCATAAATGGGAGGGAACGAATGCGCAGTACCCTAATTTTATTAAAGAACCGCTTCAAAAGAAATGCAAAAGGATTTTTGCAAAATTTAAGAAAACGTTTTTATAAAATCATAATAACAACAGTTTTTATAACTGCAAAGAAACGATCTGCAAAATGCAAAGGGTGTTTCTTTGTGGTTTAGGGGCGGAAATATACGGAAAGGGACTATTAAAGAGGTATGAAGAAGTTAGAGAAATGGAAAGATTTTGCATTCCAATATAAGGGATTTACAATTGTTGTTGTTTTTGAAGTTATTATGTTGTTGGTAATGATTGCTGCTTCTTTGGGAAAGCCTGCAACATATGTACTGGATAAGAGTAATTTAATTGTGAAGGACACGGCTGTAACGACCAATACAGACGGGAGTTTTTTTATCACAGGGAGAAATGATACAGAGCCGTTTGGAAGGTGGATTATCAGCAGCGAGAAGTTGAAATTACCACATGGGATGTATGAGCTTACAGTTCATTATAATTCTGTGCTTTACGATATGGAAAATGGCGGCGGCAACTGTGATGATATGACAGGGGATATTACATTGGTATCTGCTGATGATTCGTTTGGGTATCAATACAATAAGATTGTATTATATGATTCCTATTCCAGTATGACGGATAGAGTTTGGGTGCAGTCCTTTACAGGCATTGATGATTTGGAAGTGAAAGTAACCTTTTATGGTGTGGGGGATTTGCAGATATCCGATATTACAATTAATGAGCTTCCCATTTGGAGATTGACCTGTATTCTGGCATGGATTCTTATTTTTGTATTTGTTGATTTTATTTATA
Organism: uncultured Lachnospiraceae bacterium; assembly: GCA_965114465.1. GTDB lineage: Bacteria > Bacillota > Clostridia > Lachnospirales > Lachnospiraceae > COE1. The sequence continues at coordinate 22,086 of CBCOYO010000009.1, read as the reverse complement.
TTTATTTCTTTACTGCCAATTCCTATCAAAATAAAGTGGTGGTTGCAGGTTTGATTGCAATTATTTTTGCTTCGAGTTTGCCGCTTTTTGCAAACTTTTTGTTTTGGGGACACGATATGAATTTCCATTTGGCGCGTATCTGGTCGCTTGCGGACGGGTTAAAAAATGGTCATTGGATTGTACCCATTCAAACGGAAATGATTAATGGGTATGGGTATGCGACACCACTTTTTTATAGTCAGCTCTTCCTTTATCCTCCGGCGATTTTATATTGTATGGGGGCACCGCTGCAAGTCTGCTACCAGTTTTATGCGGTTGTTATAAATGCTGTGACCTGTTTCATTTGTTATTATTGTGTAAAGCAGTTGCTGAAAGACAAATATTTAGCGTTGTTTGGCGCTATGATTTATACCTTATCTGCGTATCGGATTGCCAATACATACGTAAGGGCAGCAATTGGAGAATATACGGCAATGGCATTTTTCCCACTTGTACTTTATGGGTTTGCCAAGGTCTTTATGGAAAAAAATGAAAATTTACGCGGGGGAGGGTATTTTTCGCTGGCGCTGGGCTTGTCTGGATTAATCCAGTGTCATATTTTATCCTGTGAACTTTCCGCATTTTTTATTTTATTGCTGTGCATGATATGTATTAAGAAAACTTTACAGCCCAAAAGATTTTTGACGCTGGCAAAAGCTGCGCTGCTAACCGTTGGAATAAATATTGGATTTTTATTGCCATTTTTGCAGTCTATGCAAATGAATATTGCAGTAAATCAGGATAAGATTAACGAAATTCAAGAACATGGAACATATATTCTGCAAGTGCTTGGTATTTTTATGTCAGCAACGGGTGACAGTAAGAAAGGAATGACATATGAAATGCCGATAGCCTTGGGGATTGCACTTATATTGGGATTGGGAACATTTTTGGCATGCTGTGTTAAAAAGTATGAGTGGAAGATTGATAAGAGTCCATTGATGCGTGTTGGGGCAGTGTGCGCTGGTTTTACAATTGCATGTGTTATCTTTTCACTGCGGTGCTTTCCGTGGGATAGTCTGCGCAATATTCATGAAGGCGTAGCGAAAATCTTTTGTATGATACAGTTTCCGTGGAGGTATTTGTCATTGGGAACCGTATTTGGCGTATTTGCTTCGTTAATAGGGATTTATTATTTGCAGAATCCGGTATGGAAAAAAGTGGTTTGTGGTGTTATGGCATTATTGACTGTTTTGAATATGGGGCATTTTTATGTTGTATATGGCAATGAAGTGCAAACAACGACAGTATATGGTATCTTGGATAAGAATGATTATATCAGCAGTGGAGAGTACCTTCCTGCGAATACAGTAGGTGGGTATATGAATTGGCGCAAAATTGTGACAGATGAATCGGCTGTTACTGTGGAGGATTATAATTATACAGACGGTATTACGACATTTCTGTGCACCAATACCGCGGATAAGCCCAAAACCGTTGAAATTCCGTTACTCAACTACGACAATTACCATGCTTACGCGTTAGCAGATGGACAGGAGCTTGAGATCCGAAATGGGGAAAACAACTACGTAAATGTTGTTGTTGCACCGCATTATACAGGAATGGTGCAAGTGAAGTATGAAATCCCACTGTTGTGGAAAGTTTCTTATGCGGTATCAGCGATAGTGCTTATTGGTATGGCAGTGTGGGGAATTTATCATAAAAGAAAGAATCGTAAAGAAAATAATAAGATAGAACAAGATAACGATAGTGATAAAAATAATAATAGTGATAACAGTGATAGTAAAGTTACAGCGAAAACTGCGTTATAGAAAATAAAAGTTTGGAGGATTGCATGGTTTACGATTGCTTTCAGTTTTTTAATGAATTGGATATTTTAAAAATAAGACTTCATGTATTAAATCCAGTGGTGGATAGGTTTGTTATTAGCGAAGCCACAGAAACTTTCTCCGGTCTAAAGAAACCATTGTATTATGAGGAAAATAAGGAACTTTTTGCAGAGTTTGCAGATAAAATTATTCATGTAGTAGTGGAAGATACCCCCGAAGGGGATACACACTATCGGGATACATTTCAGAAAAACGCAGTAACGCGTGGTTTAGCGGGATGTAATGACGATGATATTATTATTTTCAGTGATCTTGACGAGATACCCAATCCTGATAAAATACAGGAAATTCTGCAAAATTTTCAAAAGGACAAGATTTATCATTTTGCGCAGCGGTTGTTTTACTGTTACTTAAATATGGAGGAGGTTTCAGGAAATCTATTATCCTATGCGGGTGAGTTTGAAGGGGTAACGCGCAAGAAATGGATTGGTTCGAAAATGCTGAGTTATCAATTGCTGCGGGAACAAAATCTGCTGCTTGGGGAACTGCGCTTTCCGGAACGTAAGGCAATTGGCATTCGTGTGGAGGATGGCGGCTGGCATTTCGGATATATGGGCGGTCATGGAGAAAAAGACATCAAAAAACGTGTGCAGGAAAAAGTGGTTTCCGCAGCACATCAGGAATACAATTCAAAACACGTGTTATCACAAGTAACGGATCAGATTAAAGACGGAAAGGATATTTTTGGCAGAGATGCAAAGTTTGTCCGATGTGAAATCGATGAAACATTTCCAAAGTATATACGGGAGCATCAAAAGGAATTGGACTTTTTAATAATGCACGAGGAGCACGCAGGAATAAAGACATGTCGAAAAATAAAAGTTGTTATTAAAAACACATGTTACCGAATGCTAATAGGAATTAAGCGTCTTGGAAGAAAAGTATTAAAAAAGTAGTGTAGCGGTGATGGAAAAGACTTAAAATAACAATAGTTATATAAAGGAGTTAGCAATGCAGACGAATCCAAAAGTTTCCATTTGTATTCCGACGTATAATAATGCAGAGGAAGTAGAGCGGCTGCTGCAATCTATTTCTGTGCAAGAGTACAAAGATTATGAGGTCAATATTTCTGACGATTCGACCAACAATGTGATAGAGCAGCTTGCTGCACAATATCCGCATATTCATTATATTCATAATCAAAAACCCTATGGTCATATTTTCAATTGGAATAAAGCGATTCAAATGGCACAAGGGGAGTACATTAAAATTATGTTTAGCGACGATTGGTTCACAGAACCGAACAGTTTGGGCGAGTTTGTAAAACTGTTGGAGGCAAATCCCAAGGCAATGCTTGCTTTTTCTGGCAGCAGGCAGATAATGGTTCGTAGGAATGGGGAAATGCAGCACGTTACAAAGGAACATTTTATCTCTTCATATGATCGCTATGCACCAACGCAGTTTATTGAGGAACTGCGGCAGGATTATCGGCTGCTTTTTTTAGGAAATCAGATTGGAGCGCCAAGTGCGACGATTTACCGAAGAGGAAACAAGCCAGCGCTGTTTGATGAAAAAAGCAACTGGGCTTCGGATATGTTTCTCTATTTTGATTTGCTTAAAGGTAATGGGCAGTTTGCTTATACAGAAGCGCCGCTGGTGTCAATTGGTGTGCATGACAATCAATATACAGAAAGCTTTTCCGAGAAAGATATGCGGATTTATAATGATTACCGCTATATGTATACAAAGTACCATTTAAAGGAATGCAAGGAATGTCGGGAGTATTTTTTGGAAAAATTTATTATAAAATACAATCAGGGAATCAAGGAAGCGAGAGCGCTGGGGATTGAAGCGCGTCTTTATCGTAAGAAACTAGCAGCAGAGTGGAAGGAAAGTGTTCGATGTTTTATAAGGCATCGCTTTGGAAATAAGTAACTGCCTAGTTGTTGGCAGTTCCTTAGAAGGGTGTGACCGTAAGAAATGGAAAAGGGTTTCAAAAAAGCCGGAGAAGCGTGTTTTTGGGCTGCGCTATTTATAGAGCTTGTGATTGTGGTGATTGAAAAAAGCGCCTATACTAATCCTTATGAAAGTTTGGTATTCCGCTTGACGTTTTTACTATTTTGCATCAAGATTTTGTCAACAAAATATACGCGCGGCGAATGGCTTGTAATTATTTTGTGCGGCGGAATTGCAGTACTGTCATATTGGATAAATGAACGAGATGAAACGGTACGTGCAGCAGTGTTAGTGGCAGCCTGCAAAGATGTGGATTTAAAAAAAGAATTGAAATTAATATTGTTAGTGACTGCATTAGGAAGCGTGGTACTATTTATCCTTTCTGCAACAGGGATATTTGGCAGCTTTTCGATGACAGCGAATTTTGGCAGAGGCCCAACGCCAGATGGCAGCATTGAAACGCGGTATTGCTTTGGCATGGGGCATCCCAATGCGTTTCAGGGAATGCTGTTTATGATGACTACACTGGCGTTATATTTGTATGCACAGAGAATGAAACTGATTTCTTTTCTAGCTCTTTTGGCGCTAAATTTGGTTTCGTATCTGTTTACGGATTCTAACACAGCAATTCTTGTAACAATATTTGCCATTTTGGGTATTATTGTGTTAAAATATATCGAACCGCTGCGCCAGTCGAAGATTGTTTATGCGGCGGGGGCGGCTGTTTTTCTTGCAGCGGCGTTGTTTTCCGCATATGGGGCAGTGACAGGCGTGCAGAACGCATTTATGTTTCGCTTGGATAAGGTGCTGAATGGCAGATTCCAGTACGCATATCTGGTAGAAGATGCCCGTCTTGTCAATTGGAAATTATTTGCTGCACCAGAAAATCAGGCTTATTTTGACCAAGGATTTATTCGGCTGTTTTATTGGTATGGTATTGTAATCGGTTTGGGGTATATTGCAGCAAATTTATATTTAATTTGGCAGTCGTGGAGAATGAAAGATTACTGCCTGCTAGTGATTGTTGCGGCGTATGCTGTATTTTCGCTGATGGAGGCACACTTAATATCTGTATATTTGCTGCGCAATTATCTTTTAATATGGCTGGGATATTATTGGTATCAGCCATTTCGAGAGCAAGTGCAGGCTTAATTGCATAATAAGAAGTGATGTATAATAAGAAATGTAGCATTATAAAAAATGCAGCATAATAAGAAATGATGCATTATAAAAAATGCGGCATAATAAAAAATACGGCATAATAAGAAATGCAGTATAATAAGAAATGAGGAATAAAATGGACTCAACCTCTAAATTGGTAAGCGTAGTGGTGCAGGCTTATAATTCGGCAGATACCATAGAACGAACACTGGACAGTGTGTGTGCGCAGACATATCCGAATATTGAACTTATTATAACAGATGATTTGTCAAAGGATAATACGCTAGAAGTGGCGGCGGATTGGATAAAACAACACAAGGGTTTATTGACAAAGATTAAGCTTGTAACAACAGATGTAAATACCGGTATATCCGGCAGTAACAACCGTGCACTCAAGCAGGTTACAGGGAAATATGCGATATTTTTGGCAGCAGACGACTATATGACGCCTGATGCAATACAGGAATATTTTGATTTTTGTGAAAAAAATACAGGTGTTATTCCTATAGCAAAAGTTGTTTTGTTTTCTGAGGAAAACTGTGATTTTTCTTCAGTACAGGAATATTGTAACAGGTGTTATGCATTTGCACAATTAGATCAGAAAGCGCAGTACCGCAAGCTTTTGGTGCAGAATCGTATTGTATCGCCGGCGGCTTCTTTTTATCCAGTGAAATTATTAAGGAAATTAAAAGGTTTTGATGAGGCATACCGTTGGATGGAGGACTATCCGATAAATTTAAGAATTTTAAAGCGCGGATATCGGTTCGGTTTTTTAGATAAACAGTTGATTTATTATCGTATTTCGGCAGGCTCTATAACAAGTGCCAATCAAATCCCATTAAAAAAGACAGAAGCAAAACTTTTTTTTCGACAGAAATTTTGGTATATGGTGGGGGCTGGTATGGGATGGGAAGCCATTAAGCAGTCTAAAAGCTGGATAAAGGTTTTGTTTTTAAGAGGGAAATAAGTGATGAGAATACTGATAATTCCAGCGTTTTTTCGGACAAAAAGCCGTCCTACGCTTGGCAGCTTCTTCTGGGAACAGGCGTTTGCATTGCATAAAGCAGGGCATCAGGTAACTATATTATATTGTGATACGTATTCGGTGAAATGTATTGGGGAGTATCTTACTTATGCAGAAGAAGCACACCAGCAAGTAAAAGGTGTTGCAATTTGGCGAAAAAAAATGTTCTGTCCATTTAAACATGGAATAGAAGGGCATCGAGAAGCATTTGCAAAAGGGATTGCACAATTGTATTCCAAGTATTCTGCCAACGGAGAGAAAACAGATGTGATTCATGCACATTGTTGTGTGTGGGCAGGGTTTGCGGCAATGAAACTCTCTGAGCAGACGGGGATTCCTTATGTGATTACAGAACATGCTACCCTATTTCAACTTCATGCAGATCAAATTCGTGCTGCTAACGAGCGAATAATTGCCCAGGCGTTTCAACGGGCAGCAAAAGTAATCTGTGTTAGCAAGGCATTTGCAGGCTTAATTGCAAAATATAGAGCAGCAGAAGAAATTGAAATTATTGGAAATCTTGTGGATTGTGATTTGTTTCGACCAGCACAGCATCAAAAAAATACCAATATTCGTTTTCTAACGATATGCTATATGCAGACAGAAGATCAATTATATAAAAAAGGAATAGATGTTCTGCTAAAAGCATGGAAGACAATTGCCGATGAACAACCAACCGCAAGGCTTGCGATTGGCGGTGGCGGACAGGCTGTAGCCAAAGCAAAAGAGTGGTGTTATGCGTATGGAATATCGGATTCTGTGGAATGGCTTGGTACATTAGAGCGCAGTCAAGTAGTGTCGCAGATGCAGCAATGTGATTGTTTTGTGCTGCCTAGCCGCTATGAAACATTTGGTGTTGTATATATAGAAGCAATGGCATGCGGAAAACCCGTAATTGCAACCGCAAACGGCGGGCCGGATGATTTTGTGGATACGAGCAATGGAATATTGATTCCGCCGGACGATATGGAAAGCCTGATTGCAGCATTTCGGCAGTATTTGCGTGAAAGGGAACTGTATCATGCAGAAATTATTCGTGCATCTGTTACACGTCGTTTTCATGCACCGGCAATTGCTGCACAGTTAGAGCGGATTTACCAATCGTTGCAATAAATTGGGATTGAATGGCAAGTCGGTAAGAAAATGTATAGCTTGCAAGTAAAAATTCATTTGCAGACGAATTTATTTGTTTTGAAATTTTGTATGGATTTTTACCGACTGCCACAACGGAGTCAATCGGAACAACGTTAATGGAAGAGGTGGATATAAAAATGCAAGAATTATTAGTATCTGTGATAACACCGTGTTATAATAGTGAGAAAACCATAGAAAAAACGTTGTCAAGCATAGAAAACCAGACATATTCCAATATAGAATATATTATTATTGATGGCGGCTCCAGCGACCGTACTTTGTCGCTGATTGAACAGCACCGTGATAGACTCCCTAAGAATCTGCGCATTGTATCCGAAAAGGATAAGGGCATTTATGATGCGATGAACAAAGGCATTCATATGGCTAACGGAAGTTTAATTGGAATTGTCAACAGTGATGATTGGTACGAACATGATACAATAGAGCAGGCAGTAACACATTATCAAGGAAATTCTTATGAAGTGCTTTATGGGATGCAGCGCAATTATCTTGGGGATAAGGAAAAAGCGATACTTTTTTTTCACCACGATTTCTTATCGGAACAGATGATTACGCATCCTACTTGCTTTGTAACAAAAGGTGCTTATCAGGCGTTGGGATTGTTTGACTTGTCGTATCGCTCCGCAGCGGATTATGATTTAATGCTACGATTTTGGCGGTCGCAAAAAGTGGTGTTTACGCCAATTTTGCGTGTTCTGTCGAATTTCCGGCTGGGCGGAATGTCCAGCAGTCAGAAGGGGGTACGGGAAAACGCTGCAATTCGCTGCCGATACCGATATATTTCCAAAAAAAGGTACTATTTTGTTGTCGCAAAAAGCTATTTGTATGAATGGCTGCACAAAAGGACGGTTCACACAGGATAGGATTTTTTGCCGCTTGGCAGCGTGCGGCTGGCGCAACTGAACAGCAAATCTTTTTGCCGTTCAGTATCTATGCAAATGGAGAATGTGATGATATGAAACTAGCAGTTATTTCACTCAATACAGAACCCAAAAATTTGAATCAATACTATAATTCCCAAGCAGAAGGTATGGCAAAAGCATTTGCAGCAAAAGGGCATGATGTAATAGTATATCACTTGATACCGGATTTCAAGCAGGGGACAGAAACAAAGATGCATCGTGGTGTACAGATACGATATCTAAATTGCCGCCATATCGGCAAACATGCGTTGCCGGATTATCGAGAATTGGATAAAACGAGAGATTGCTATATTACTGCTTCGGACAATTATATTGCGCTGCGGCGCTTTTCCCAGTGGTGCAGAAAAAACCATATTTTATGTCTGCCCTATATCGGTGTTGTCCGCAGCAACAACGCTGTGGCATGGAAAAAGAAAGTTGTCGATATTTTATGCAATAATGTGCCGTTTTATAAAAAGAATCCAACCATTGTAAAGACGCCGGCGCTTGCCGCATATTTGCACAGTCAGGGAGCCGGAAATAATATTTATACAATTCCAGTAGGTTTAGATATGGAACTTTTAAAACAGGATTATAGCAGCTATTGTATGGAGGATTTGAAGAAAAACTGGGGCTATGCTGTTGAAAATAAGGTGCTTTTATTTGTGGGACGTATGACCGCAGAGAAACAGCCGTTAAAAATGATTCAACTGTTTCGCAGGCTGTATCAAAAAGATAAGCAGTACCGTCTGCTTATGGTAGGGGACGGGGAATTGCGCGGGGAAGCAGAAAAAGCAATCCACGCAGCCAAGTTAGAGAAAGCTGCTGTGATTTATCCAAAGATTCCCAATAATAAGATGTGGGAATTGTACAGGATTGCGGAATATTATATAAATCTGAATCGACAAGAGATTTTCGGTATGGCAATTTTAGAAGCAATGTATTATGAAACTGCTGTTGCTGCATTTCAAGCACCGGGCCGTCATATATTATTGAAAACAACCAAACGGGCTATTTAGTGCGCAGTTGGGAGGAATTGCTTGCACGAATTTTGGAGCCTGTCAATCCTGAAATCGGCGTAAACGCGCATCAGTGTATTATTGAGAATTATACATGGGATAAGGCAGCTGAACAGATGATGCAATGTATTGGACAATATTGTGAGAGATTGGAAAACAATTGCGGATAAAATTACAGGAAGCAGGCATAGCGCATATTGCATAAGCGGATAATATGGGCTGTGCAGAAAGGAAAATTGAATCGTTTTTGAGTATAAAAAAGTATACAAAAGTATACAAGAGTATACAAAAAAGAAAGGTCTAGTGAGAGAAATGCAGGTAAAATGTAATGTGTTGGACAGGCAGTTTCAGATGTATCAGCAGGAATATGAGGAAGCGGCGCTGCGGGTGCTGCGTTCCGGCTGGTATGTGCTGGGGAATGAGGTTGCACAGTTTGAAGAAGAATTTGCGGCTTTTACGGGAAGGAATTTTTGCGTGGGATTAAATTCGGGGCTGGATGCGTTGATTTTGTCCGTCCGTGCCCTTGGAATCGGCGCAGGAGATGAAGTGATTGTACAGTCAAACACGTATATTGCTACAGTGCTTGGTATTACGGAAAACGGCGCAACACCTGTTTTTGTGGAGCCGGATGTATACTTTAATCTGGATGCTTCTAAAATTGAGGAAGCAATAACTGCTCGTACAAAAGCGATTATGGTGGTGCATCTTTACGGACAGGCGAGCAATATGGAGCCAATTATGGAAATCGCAAAACGGCATCAATTGCCAGTGATAGAAGACTGTGCACAGTCACATGGCGCCTGCTTTAACGGCAAAATAACGGGGAGTTTCGGCATATCAGGCTGTTTTAGCTTTTACCCCACCAAAAATCTGGGGGCATTTGGTGATGCTGGTGCGGTAGTAACAGATGATAAAGCGTTTGCGGACAAAATTCGTATGATGCGCAACTATGGAAGCCGCGTGCGTTACTACAATGAAATAGAAGGGGTAAATTCACGCCTTGACGAACTGCAGGCGGCGCTTCTGCGGGTGAAATTAAAACATCTTCCTGAATTAAATCAAGAAAGAAATATCCTTGCCGCACGGTATACCAAAGGCATTTGCAATAAGAACATACAGTTACCCAAGCTGCGCAGTCACGCTGACAGTATTTATCACCAATATGTTATACAATGCAGCCAGCGGGAGGCTTTGCAGACATATTTGCAGGAAAACGGCATACAGACACAAATTCATTACCCGATACCGCCGCATCTAGCAGAATGTTACAAAGATTGGGGAATCCCAAAGGGAGCATTCCCTATCGCAGAACAGTATGCAAATGAAGTATTAAGTTTGCCGATTTATACAGGGATGACAGAAGACGAACAACAGTATGTAATAGACAAGCTAAATGCCTTTAGGAGATGAGAAATATGAGGCACTTTAAAATGGGGCAATGGTTGGCAGCAAGTCCGTCAAAAATAAAGATAATTTTATATGCGGTTTTTACGGGATTGGTATTTTCCTTAAACTACGGTGTTGTAGAAGATGAAGTGTTTGAAGCAGCAGTTGGTGCGCAGAAAGGCTTATATCAGTTACTCTATAAGCTGTTGTATGCACTGCCACAAGCAGGGGAAAACAATGGAATTGTTACAATACTAACCATATTTTTCTGCATCTGGATGTACCAAACGGCTTTTTCAATGGGAAAGTTACAGATGCAGGATCGGGTTTTAGGCGTGTTAATGGCTTTCACGTTTCTTTTTGGGAAATCCTTTGAAGATTTTGGCACTACCATAATATTGGTAACTGGTATCGTGCAAGTCGTTAAAACCTTATTGATTTTTGCTGGATATCTGCTATTTTTTCCGCAGTGTGTAAAGGTGGTTCGCTGTTATCTGAGAAAAAATCTTCCTATGCTGCAAATGCCGGATATGGATCATCCTGTAAAATACCGAAGAGTGGTATTTGTGATAATGCTTGCGGTATGGAGTCTTCATGTAATTGCATACTATCCCGGAATGTTTATGGGAGATACCGAAGATATTATTTATATGGCATATAATTACCATACTGCATTAGCGGATACGGTGGAACTGATTTCGGAAGATGTGCTGTTAGTTGATCATCATTCCGTTTTATATACAATTATTTTAGGATTTTTTGTAAAATTAGGACGGTCTTTGTTTCAATCCGAGAACATTGGTATTTTTATCTATACAGTTTTACAGGTTTTGTTTACCGCATGGGTGCTGGCGTACAGCTTATATCAGTTAAAAAAATGCGGTGTAAAAGCGGGGATTCGTGGGATAATTCTATTGTTTTTCTGCTTTTTCCCTTGGATTCCGCGGTATGCAATGATGGCGACAAAGGATACGCTGTTTGCAGATTTCCTACTGCTGTATTTATTGCAGATATTGGATATAATAGAGAGAAAAGAAGACAGCATTTCCATATTGCAGTGGGCAGCGGTTGCAGTCTATGCTGTGTTGATTTTCCTGCTGCGGAAAAATGGATTGTATGCTGTATTGCTGTCGCTGCCGTTTTTGTTAATAATAAATAAACGGTGGATAAAAATGGTTTTGGCAGTATTGGTTTGTATTTTTCTGTCAAAATTTCTTTATTCAGATGTGATATTGCCAGCAGCAAAAATTACGGATGGAAGTGTGAGTGCAGCATTGTCGATTCCGTTGCAGCAGACTTCAAGATATTTAAAGTATTATGGTGATGAAGTAACAGAGGAGGAAAAAGCAGCGATTAATGCTGTGGCACAGTACGATGCGCTGCCAATTGTTTATTGGGCAAATCGTTCTGACTGGGCAAAGGGAGCATGGCGGAAAGAAGCAGATGGTGAGGACATGAAAAATTATTTTATTGTCTGGGCAAAAATGCTTTTCAAACATCCGCTTACGTATGTTGCAGCAACAGCGAATAACTATTATGGCTATTTTTATCCTGTAGTTATAGATTTGTATGAGTTTGAGCGATCCAGTGACGGCGGTATTGGCAGTGTAAATTCTGAGGGATATTTTCATTTTGCGGCGTCAGACAGCAGATTGTCGCTTAGTCTGCGGCAGATTCTAAAACTATGGGATACGATATTAATGAAAGTGCCGCTTGTCAATTTGCTGTGTACCAGTGCGATATATGTCTGGATATTGGTTTTTACTTGGACAAGAAGTATTGTGAAGAAGGATAAGAAATTGTTGATGCTGGTGATTCCTATGCTGATGCTTATGTTAACCATACTTTCCGGCCCTTGTAATGGAAATATTTATCACCGATTTACATATCCCGTTGCGATGTGTATTCCAATTGTAGCAGGGTACGGGCTGCGTAGCTGGGTAAGTAAAACGGTTTCCGATGATTAATAGTCTGTATGTAACAGTTCAGCCATGCAGAATTGATTGTGCAAATTGTACGTGTGAACTTGCTCACTAAGGACATTTTGTACAATTAATTCTATAGGGCGGACGCCCGTCATGAAATAAGTCGCCAGCAAACATCGAATATCAATGGCGAAAATATACATTCTGGCGACTTATGAATGGCATGGCTGAACTGTAACATCTGCATAGAAGGTTTGGATATAAGGTCTGGATGGAAAGGAGTCATAGGATGATAGAACAATGCAAATTAATAGAGTTTCCGCAAAATGGTGATGAAAGAGGGCATTTGGTAGTAGTGGAAGGAAATCAAGATATTCCATTTGCAATTCAACGGGTGTTTTATATCTATGGATCGGATGCTGATGTAATCCGAGGACGGCATGCAAACTATCGTTCAGAATTTGTCTTAATTAATGTAGCTGGAACTTCGAAAGTGAAGGTAGATGACGGTATTAATCAGAAAGTATTTCATCTCGATCGCCCACATATCGGGATTTATCTGCCGAAACTTATCTGGAAGGATATGTATGCGTTTTCTAGTGATTCTGTGCTGCTGTGTCTTGCAAGCGAGCATTATGACGCAGAAGAGTATATTCGAGATTATAATACGTATATTCGGATTATTAGGGACAGAGAGGCATTAATAGGGAATCCATGAATATAGGACTATGCGTTGAGAAAATGTGAATCCAAAAATATTGCAGTAAGGAAAAATAGTGCAAGAGTGAAAGAATTTGACAAAACTTTCACAATTTGATTGTGCCTTGGAAGGGAATTGCAGAAAGTATGAAAAATTATCTAAAAAAAATAAAAAATATTCCCAAACGGATAGAGCGTGAAATAGAAGCAGCAAGATACCGCAGCGGCAAATATGCAAATCAGCTTCGGATATTAAACTCAGACGATTCACTGCGCTATATCGAACAGCATAAAATTAGTTTTTACCGTTACGGCGACGGCGAAATTGCGATTATGATGGGGGAAGGGATTCCGTTTCAAAAAGCAGATGAACAGTTGGCAAAACGTCTGATAACACTGCTGAAAACGAAAGAGAAAGGAATTAAAGCAGCAATTCCATATTGTTATTTTCATTATGAAAAAGGCTTAGTTCCGGCAGTAGAGGGGTTTAATTATGCAATGAAGGCACAGCGCAGATTCCTTATAACACACTGCAATCGGAATCAGTTATATTTGGATACCTCGATTACACAATTATATCAAAGCTATGAAACATACGATTTTGAACAGTATTTTGCGCGGGTAAAAAAGTTATTTTGTGGTAGAAAAGTAACGATGATATGCGGTGAGGGAATTTTTAAGAACATTCAATATAACCTATTAGAGCAGTGTGATGCTGTGACCTATCAAGAAGCACCCAGTAAAAATGCCTTTTCAGAATATCCTGCGATTTTAGCACGGGCATTGAAAAGTCCCAAAGATTCTTTGATTTGTATTGTGCTAGGGCCAACGGCGAAGCCATTAGCGTATGATTTGCACAAACAGGGATATCAGGCATGGGATATTGGGCATTTTATCAAAGATTATGATGCCTATTGCAAGAAAACTTCGCGTGACGAAGACAGTATTGCGGCGTTTTATAGACCAGATTAAAAAAGGAGTATTGCGATCAATATGGAACATCATGTATCAATTATTGTATTTTCAAAGGGAAGACCCATGCAGCTTCATGCATATTTGGAGAGTATGCTGCTGTTTTCGGATGCACGTCAGGAGGATATTACCGTTTTGTGTTGTGAAACAGAAGGCATCCATTATGAGAAAGTAATGGATCGCTTTGCACAAGTACACTGGCATATCGAAAAGAAGTTCGAAGATGATTTAAAGCAGGCAGTTGCAGAAGCTGGAAGCTATATTATGTTTGGGTGTGATGATGTCGTATTTACAAGGGCATTTTCGTTGGAAAAAGCAGCAGATTATTTGGCAAAATCACCGGAAGTCTTTGGATTTAGTATGCGGCTTGGAGAAAATATTGTACCGATTCCGGTGGATGCTGTTTGCAAAGATGGTATTATGGAGTGGAATTGGGAGCAATCCAATGAGCAGCATTACAATTATCCGTGGGAATTAGACTGTACTGTATACCGCAAGGAAGATGTGGAAATGCTAATCGCAGAAGAAGAAAAGGTTATTAAGAATCCAAATTATTTTGAAGCGATTATCAATGATGATAATCGAAACAGCAAAATTCACCGTAAGTTTATGGCATGTAATGAAAAGCATGGCTGTGCGGTTGTGATTACAGTGAACCGTGTACAGGAATCTTATCAAAATGGATATGACGACAGTATGATGACAGATATTTATTCATTGGATCGCTTGTATCATGAGGAAGAAAATACCTTGGACATTGAAAAAATTGCACAGTTAGAAAACCATGTAGTGCATGTTGGTGCGGAATATTTTATTTTGCGAAAAGCCAATCAAGCATATTCTGTGCAAACGCTCCAAAAAAAGAAATGGAAAAATTTGGAGAAAAAGATAGAAAAGTTTGCAAAGAAAAGCTATAATTATTTGGAAAGACGTGTGTATCGGCATGGACTGATGGAAAATAAGCTGTCCATTGCGGATATGGAACATACTATCCATACACTAGAACAAGAGAATGTAAGTTTTGTACGGATTGGAAAAGGTGAAATTGCGCTGATGCAAGGAAAAACAATTGCTGCGCAGCAATATCATGAAGAATTGGCAAAACGCTTAAAACACATATTACGGCTGCGGGAAAGCGGGCTGCGTGTTGGCATTCCTTATTATTATATTCATCCACAGAAAAACTTAAATCCATATATTGAAATCCATTCCTTATCCATCGCGGATCAGCGCAGGTTTTTATTCCAGCATTGTCCGAAAGATATTGATTATTTGGATTCTTGTTTTACACAGGCGTATCATATTTATCAGGACTATGATTTTGAAGGGTATTATAGCAGAGTAGAAAGACTGTTTCAAGATCGCGATATTACAGTTATCTGTGGTGAGGGCGTTCTAGATCGACTGCAATACAATCTGTTAGAACAATGTAAATCTGTAGAATATCAGTACGCACCCGCAACGGAAGCCTATGCACAATATAAGGAAATCCGTAGACAAGCATTACAAATTGCAAAGGATAGACTTATTTGTGTTCTCTTAGGCCCGACAGCGAAACCGTTAGTATATGATTTATATAGAAAAGGATATCAGGTATGGGATATCGGGCATCTATTAAAAGATTATGATGCTTACAAGAGAAATGGGCTTAGGACAGAGGCAGAAATTACACAGTTTTACCTGCCAGATTAAAGATAACAGTTCCTAAGTATAATATTGTAAATGTCACAAGGAGCAGTTATGCTAAAAAAAATTAACTATGTGTTGGACAAAAGACAGAAAATAAATTTGTGTATTTTATTGGTGATTATATTAATCAGTGCATTTGTAGAATTGCTGGGTGTTTCGGCAATTCTGCCAATTGTAAATATTGCGCTTGACCCATCTTATATTGAAAAAGAATGGTATCTTACAATGCTTATGGAATGGCTGCGTTTTACCGATCCAAAGCAAATGTTGGTGTTTTTGGCATTCGTATTAATTGCGATATATGTTGTAAAAAATTTATATATTACACTAGTGTATTATTTACAGTACCGATTTGTTTTTAATAATCAAAAAAGGCTTGCAGTAAAGATGATGGAGAGCTATATGCATCAAAATTATCTTTTTCATGTTTCTAAGAATGTTGCAGAATTGCAAAGAAATGTAACTTCCGATGTGAATGGATTTTTTACGGCTGTTTTAAATGCGCTGCAGTTTGTTGCAGAATTTAGTGTTTGTGTTTCTCTGGTTATTTTCTTATTTACACTTGATTTTGTAACCACTATCGCAGTAGCTGTAATGGTGGTTTTAGCGGGCGTTTTTTTTGCGCTTGTCTATAAAAAGGTGCTGGTGCAGAAGGGAGAGCGCAATCGGGAATTAAATGTGCAGGTGACAAAATGGATATTGCAGGCATTTTCTGGAATTAAAGAAATAAAGGTTGCCAATAACGAGAAATTTTTTGTGCATAACTACGAAGATAATTATGGGCAGTTTGCTGTTTTGCAAAGACAGCAGTCTATGCTGAAATTCCTTCCACGGCCGTTGATGGAAACCTTGTGTATTTGCGGAATTTTGCTGATTTTGGTTGTGAAACTGCAGTTTGGCGCAGATCTTGAATCGTTTATTCCCGTTTTAACTGCTTTTGCGTTTGCGGCATTCCGAATGCTGCCTTCTTTTAACCGAATTACCGGTTTTTTGGGGGGGATTATGTTTGACCTTCCAGCAATTGATGCTGTCTATCATGATTTAGCAGAGATTGCACAATTAATGGAACAGAAGCAGAAAGAAGTCGATTATACTGCGAATATTGTGTTGGAAAATAGATTGGAAATGGAGCATATTTCGTTTCACTATCCAGAATCAGAGCAATGGATTTTACAGGATGCCAATCTTCAGATAACAAAAAACAGTTCGATTGCGTTGATTGGCGCATCGGGAGCAGGAAAGACAACAGCAGTAGATATTATCTTAGGACTTTTAGAACCACAGTCAGGCTATGTAAAGGTGGATGGAATGGATATTCGCAAGCAAATGCATTCTTGGCATCAATGCATTGGCTATATACCACAGACAATTTATCTTATGGATGACACAATTCGCGCGAATATTGCGTTTGGTGTACCAGAGGAGGAAGTCGACGACAAACGAATCGAACAGGCAATGAAAGAAGCACAATTGGATCAGTTTGTTGATTCGCTTCCGGAGCGGGCTCATACCATAATTGGCGACAGAGGGGTGAAACTGTCAGGTGGACAGCGGCAGAGAATTGGTATTGCACGAGCATTGTATCGAAATCCGCAAGTATTGATTCTGGATGAAGCGACCTCCGCACTGGATAATGAAACAGAAAAAGAAGTTATGGAAGCGATTGATGGGCTTCATGGACAAAGGACAATGATTGTAATAGCACACCGTCTTACTACGATTAAGAACTGTGATGCAATTTATGAAGTGGCAGATGGCAAAATCACAAAGAAAATGCATCAGGAAATATTTGGCGCAGCGGTGGCTGCGTCGAGGATTGGGGAGTCGTGCGAATAGCTTGTTGAAAGGATAACATATGATAGAGTTGAAAGTAAAGGAATATCAGAATAGCGACAAAGAAAAATGGGATGCTTTTGTTATGGAACATTCCATCAATGGAACATTTCTTCAAACGAAAAATTTCTTAGACTATCATAAAGACCGGTTTCAAGATGCATCAATAATTCTCTACAAAGGAGATAATACGATTGTCGCTGTGATTCCGGCGTGCACCATAGTGGAGGGCGATAGGAAAATTTTTTCAGCACACAGTGGAAGCACGTTTGGCGGTATTGTGATTGCAGAAAATTTTTATAATATTGGTCATGTCGAAGCCATAATGGATACATTGGAGGACTACTGCAAACAGCAGCAGTATTATGAAGCGCGGCTAAAATGTACCAGTGATATTTTTTCCAAACAAAATAATAATTTATTATATTATTTCTTATTTCAGAGAGACTATACTTCTTATGACGAACTAAGCTGCTATATTGATTTTGCATCTTATCAAGAAGATATTGCTGCAAACTTTACATCCAGCAGGCGGCGGGATTATAAATATGCAGTAAAAAATGAACTTACATTTCGGAAACTGGCAAGCAGGGAAGAAATCGGTTGTTTTTATCAACTATTATGCGATAATCTTAGAAAATTTGATGCAAAGCCGGTGCATTCCTTAGAAGAAATTTTGGAATTTCACGAGGAACGCCTAAAGGAATTGGTAGAATTTTATGGCGTATACAATAAGGAACAGATGATTGCAGCAAGCATGGTATTCCTGTTTGGCAGGCAAGTGTTTCATACACAGTATTTAGCGGCAGATCAAGATTGTTTAAAATTGTTTCCAATGAATTATTTGGATGCAGAGTTAATCCGCACGGCAAGAGAGCATGGATTTCGTTATTTTTCGTTTGGCACAAGCACACAGGAGCAGGGAACTATTTTAAATAAACATCTTGCAGAATTTAAAGAGGGTTTCGGAACACAGTATGGGCTGAATAAGATATATATTAAGAAATTTTAGGACAATGGATACTGTTTAGGGGGATTTATGCATGGCAGAATGGGCAGCAAAAAACAAGACACATCTTATATATGGATTGTGTACAATACTTTTTACACTGATTATTACATTGTCTTGTTGGAGAATGTGGGGAGTGGATATCAATGTTCCTTTAACGGGGTATCGCAATGATTCTGTCGGAATGCTGTTAGAAGCAAGCAATTTTGTTCGGGGAGGTTCTGCGCACGTCAATGTAAGTTATGGCGCACCGTATCTATATGAATATGTTGGAAATTTTGGCGATTCTAGTGTACCAATGCCATTGATTTATCTTTTCTGGAAAATAACGGGCAGCGTAGAAGCTGGAATAAATCTTCATACAATTTTAAATATTCTGCTTTTGGCGGTTGCTATGTTTATTGTCTGCATAAAATTGGAAATTCATGATCTTCCTGCTATGATTGCGGGGATTGCTTATGCAGATTCCGCATATTTTCTAATGTATGCCAATACCCAATTAATGATATACAGTGCTTGTTTTTATATTCCATTGGTCTGTTATTGGATAATCAAGTTAATGCGCAGCGATGGAGAACGGATGTTTACTGAAAAGCGCTTATTTGATAACAAACCAATATTTGATACCATGGATTATATTTTTACGGGTGTTGTAATGCTGTTTGCAGGGATAAACTCCGCTTACTATGCATTTTTAATCCTGCTTTTATTTGCGTTTGTTGGGTTGTATGTTCTGTTTGTGTCAAAGCATGTGGAGCACATAGGAATTGTTATATTTGGCATTGCAGCGGTGATTGCGGGGATTGCAGTCTATACATTGCCGAAAATGCTTGCAAGTATGGGATATCAGGAGTTAGTAGTATCACTCAAGGCGAAATTTTTTTTGATTTTGTTGTTATGTGCTATTTTATTCCTTGCAGTATTTGGTCTGCTGGTAAAGAAAGTAACGCTGCATATTACAATTCGAACAGTTTATATTGCGCTGGGTGGTATAATAGGCGTTGGCGGCATATTGTTTCTTATTTTGAAAAAATATACTGATTATCTAGGCACTTATGACGGGCGTAGCTGGATGTCGGTTGAAATGGGTGCGCTTAGAATTGTGAATATGTTACTGCCTGCGCCAAACAATTTTGTATCGTCTGTAAACCAGCCGTTAGAACGATTGGTTGATTTGGATCAGGGTGATTATACAATTAACGGCGTACTGGCAGGAATTGGCTATTTATATTCCCTGCTTCATATCTTTTCGTATAAAAAAAATAATAATAGTACAATAGAACAGGATAAGAAAAAGGAAATATTAAGAATCTGTGGTCTTTTAAACGGCTTTATGACAATCGTTGCAATAAAAGGCGGATTGGCGTCCCTAATTGCGATGTATGTAATGACAGGCATCCGAAATTATAATCGAATGTGCATATTGATTGCGGTGTTTTCCTTGATTTCATTTGCGATACTGTTGGAAAACTGCTTTGCAATCGCGGCAGGTTGGAGTAAAAAGGCTTTTAAAAGAGCAGGATATGCAGGGTTATGTATTCTAAGTATATTTGGGCTGATACTGTCTGTTCCTTCTTATTTTGTATATAAAACACAGTATGGTGTTCCGTCGTATTCGCAGAGAAAAGCAGAATATGATGAATGGCAGCGGTATATGCAGGCTGTGGAAGCGCAAGTTCCGGAAGGCGGTATGATTTTGGAGCTGCCGCTGACAATTGATGATATGTATTTCGGCATTTTAATGGAGGAATATGGACAGGCATATGAACTGGCAGTTCCTGCAATTTTGTCGAAAACAACCAGTTGGAGCTATGCAACAGGCCATAAAGGTACAACCTGGAAAAATGCGATTAAAGAGTTAAATAATATAGAAGACCTTCTGCTCCTTACGGGTGTATATCATATTGATGGCATTTATGTGGATACATTGCTGTATTATGATGATTCCTATACCAAACTTTTAGAAGCATTGGAACAATATTTGGGAAAACCATTGGTATGTAATGATAATAGACGGTTTTTCTATTCAATGGCAGCATATAATGAGGAATTGCGTAAGCAGTATACAACGGAGGAACTAGAAAAGATAAAGGCAGAGATAGAACAACAATTTTAGGAGGCTGTATATGAAGATTTCAGACAAAGCAAAGCAATATTGTCTAGTAATGGCTGTTACAGGTATTGCAGTGATAATATATATGGTCTGCTATGGACAGGGAAGGAATCCCCTGATTTCAATAGACGCAAATAAGTCAATGGACTATTTTATCCGCGTGTTAACGGCGAATCATGGTGTAATTGAAGTCAATATATTAGAGGCGTGTGAATACAATCTACAAAGTTTGGTAATGTTCGTGCTAGGAACTGTCTTCCAAAATTTCTGGACAGGAATTAATATATACTATATCGGTTCGTTTTTTATGATATCTGCGGCAATGTACTGGTTTTTGCACAAATTAGAAATATCTGTTCCCATAGCAACGGGCATTGCTGTTTTAACCACGTTTCTACCGTTTCATGTAGACCGCGGAGAGGGACAGTTAATAACAGCAAATTTTTTCCTTGCGCCACTGTTATTGGGGATGCTTTATGACCTGATTTATCAAAATCAGACTGAGAATGGATATCGAAAAGGTTATTTGGTGTTGGTATGTATTGCGCCGTTTGTGGATGTTAGAATTAGTATTATGACAATTCTTTTATTTGGTGTTCTTATACTGCATAGACAGGATTGGCATGCGGCAAAACATTTGTTGGGATATTTTCTGCCTTTGTTGATTTTAAGCATAATAGAAGGCGCACTTGTTTCCTCTTTGTATGTCTATGATTTAGAAGACAGCCTGCAAATGGCACAAGGCGAGGGCTTGCGCCTTCTGGATATGCTTATGCCAATGCGTTATCATGTAATTGACCGGCTTAGCGATTTAAGATTGAAGTATGATATTGATTTTTCCGTTAGTGGCGAAAACGGACTCAATACAATGGGATTTTTGTTTACTATAGGATTTCTCTGGAAAATGTGCTCTCTTTTCTATGGGAAAAAGGGTGATAAGCGGATTGCATGGCTTGGCTGGATCGATATTTTAGTGATTGTTATTGCAAATGTACAGGGACTTAATCTGCTGTTAGAGTATGTAGGATGTCATGTTATTTATTGGAACCGCATGGGTATTTTTATACTAGTCGGTGCAGCGGCAACGCTTGCGATTATGGCAGAACGCCTAAAAGAATGGACACAAGCACATGGCGGAAAAGCAGTAATCACGTTTGGGTATGTAATATTGCTGGCAGTAGGTATAATAGGCTTCCTCGAATTATTGCTGCGGCAGGAATCGCAGATGTTTTTTGCGTAGAAGGTATGTAGAATCTTTTTGCCGTGTAGTATATTAAAAATTCATAAAGGTTTAGTTGCATTAGTTGATATAAAATAATAAAATAGAGATAGAAAAGTATGAATTGTAGCAGAAGAACTATACTAACAAAGGAGGTGTTTATTATGGCAACTTCAAGTATCACAAAGAATTTTG
>CBCOYO010000008.1:37731-46314 GCA_965114465.1 uncultured Lachnospiraceae bacterium | reverse complement strand
GATGCACACAAAATGCTAAAGTAAAAAAGCAAAAGCTTTTAGCATTTTGGCGCATGATTCCCACTACTTTGGCGTGGGTGTAAAAAGTAACTACGCAATTACATTAATATTAGACAAAAATCTAATATTAATTATTGACAATTATCTAATAATATGATATAAGATTTATATTAGATAAACATCTAATATAAATAATTGATAGAAGTGATAATATAGGGATGAAATTTTTTTAGTGCTTTTTTATGTTTGATATTATAGAGAATAAAAGAAAGGAAGTTAAATTACTATGAAAGAAGAAAAAACATCTAAAATCGGATACAAAGAAATCTTAAAACAAACAGAGTACCTTAAAATTATTCTAGCCAGTCTAATTAACCGTTTTGGAGATTCAATTGATGCGATTGCGTTTACATGGATGGTATATGCCTTAACGGGGAAAGCGGAGTGGTCGGCGTTGGTATTTGCGGCAAACCAACTGCCTTCGGTTCTGGTGCAGCCGTTTGCCGGTGCGCTAGTGGAAGGAATGGACAAAAAGAAATTAATGGTCGTAACGGATATTATCCGTGGCGTTATTACCATAGGGCTTGCTGCTTTATATGTTTTAGATATTTTAAATCCGTGGATTATGCTTGTGTTTACGCTTTTGAATTCAACGGTGGAGGCGTTTCGGCTTCCGGCAGCGCTTGCAGTAACGCCTAAAATTTTAGGAGAGCAGTATTATGCATATGGTACAGCGCTTCATTCTACATTAAGTACAATTGTACAATTAATCGGGCTTGGTGCGGCAGGTTTTATTATCGGTGCATTTGGAATTGGTACAGCTATTGTAATTGACAGCGTTTCTTTTTTTGCTTCCGCTTTTATTTTAAGTTTTTTACAGATTAGGGAAGAAAATCTGCGTCGGGATAAGCTTCATGTAAAGGAATATGTGGCGGCATTAAAGGCGGGGGTGGTGTATTTAAAAGAACAGCCGGTTATCCGCAATTTCTGTCTTTTGGCTGTTTTGCTCAATGCTGCGATTGTGCCGCTTAACTCCTTGCAAAGTCCGTTGGTGCAGGAGGTATTGGGGCAAGGCAGCGAACTGCTTAGTGTATATTCAATAGCATTGACAGCAGGAATGGGAGTTGGTTCGTTTGTTTATCCATTTATCAGCAATAAAATGCCTGTACGCATTCAGTTTACAGGTTTTGGGATGCTTATGGGGTTGGAAATGTACAGTTATACTTGGGGAAGCCGATTTCAGACAAATATATTTGCCATTTATGCATTAACGATAATGGTTTCATTTTTCATTGGAATGACTTGCAGTATTTTGGTATCTGCTTTAAGCGTTCAATTTATGAAAACAGTACAGCAGGAGTATCTTGCGCGTGTTGGATCGATATTTAATGCAGGCGCATCTGCGGCAACACCAGTAGCATCGTTGGCAGTCAGTGTCTTTACCGCAATTTTTAGTGTTTCGCAAATATTTGTGTTTAGCGGGGTAATCTGTGTTATAATATTTTTAATTATGACATTGGTGCGTGTCAGATTAGAATAAGGAGCGAAACGATGAAAATAAAAGTGTGTCAAAAGATTGATTATATTGCAGAGGGAATGGCGCTTTTACAGCATTTGGGCAGGGAAAAAAAATATTATATTTTAAAGGAAAAGATTGATAAAAAGTACGGCAATCCATTTGAGGAAGGTCTTGAAAAGTGGAAACGGTTGAACCAGATTGAGCAGGAAGCAGAAGCAGTATTTCTGGAAGATAAGGAGGAACTTTGCTATTATTTTAGGACAGAGGAGGATGAGGATTCGATTTGTGCAGGAAAACTTGCCCTGTTGTGGGAGGAATTTCAGGAGGAGCGTTTTACAGATATTGCAGCACTCAAGGCATATCTTGATGGGATATCTGAGAATGAATTTTATAAAAAATTTGGAACGCTTTTGCAGACATATAAGAATATTGAGTCAGATGATTCTAAAATGGTAAAAACGGACGAACCGCTTGCTGTAATATCGTATTTAATGCAGATGGAAATAAAAGATGAGGAAAAGTGGAAGATGCAGAAGGTTTTTATTCATCGGGCAGAACATCAGGAAAAAGTGCTGCGTTTGCTGGAAAAGGCATGTGCGCTGCTTATGCAGTTTCAAAATGAAATTTCTTTTTTGACGCAAGGATTTGTGCAGTATTGGGAAGCAATGCTGCAAAAGGAAAATTTTGCTGCTTATATAAAAGAAGTAATAGGAGTTCAAATCGGAGATAATCCGCATGGTATTTGTCTGTATCCGTCTGTTATTCGTGCCAATTCCATTATAATGTATTCGAATTTAGAGGATGATGGCAAGACATATTGTGGACAGGATATTTATCGAATGGGGATTTTATTTGGTACGGATTTTGATGTGCGGACAAGACGTTCACATCAAGATATTGGATATGAAAACTATGTGATGCAAGTATTGAAATTACTTTCAGATAAGAGCAAGTTTGAGATTCTTTCTTATATTCATAATAAAGAAGCGTACGGAAGCGAACTTGCCAAACGTTTAAACCTGACAACAGCAACGGTTTCGCACCATATGAGTGCATTGCTTGCTGCGGCGCTGGTAAATGTAACGCGCAGGGATAAGAGGGTCTATTATTCTGCTAACAAAAAGGCATTGGCAGAAGTTCTGGATTATTGTAAAAACGTATTGACAGATAAGAGTTAAATGTTATAGAAAATAGTAATACGGTATGATTTATAGTTCCCAAAATTTAGATGTTCAACGAATTCGTTTTTGTAAATGTTAGGCAAACAACAAAGGCAGTTTGTACAGATATTTTGGATTTTGTGAAATTGGAGAAAGACAGGTTATATTATTTCTGAAAAATGCACCAAACGGCATGAATGCTAATATACTATAAGAAACAGTGATATATCATACTGACAAACGTTAAGATTTCCAAATTTTGCACAGCTTATTTTACATAATCGGACAATACGCGTGGCGCAGAAGGGAAAATTATATCGTTCGTAAGTATAGGAGAAAATTAAATGGAAATAAAAGAAAAACCGATTGTCAACAATTGCAGCTTTGCGGGAACGAAGCCGATTATGGTGGATTTGCCGTATCCGCCGATTCAGATACAAGGACAGAACACGGCTTATGCGAATTTGTTAAGCATTGATTACTGTGGCGCGGTATCCGAATTATCGGCGATTACGCAGTATATAAACAATGAAAACCGCCTTTCTTGCGAAAACTGCCCCATTGCCAAAACGCTTCTAGGAATTGGAATGGCTGAAATGATGCATTTGGAAAAATTGGGCGAATTAATCGTTTTGTTAGGCGGTAATATTGATTTTACAGCAAAACTGCGCAATGGCAGACAGATGCTTTGGACACCAGAATATCTGACATTACCAGAAAACGCCAAAAGGATGTTGTTGGCAGATATTGAAGCGGAACAGGCAGCAATCAATCAATATCAACTACATATCGGAATGATACAAGATGACTGTGTTAACGCTGTTTTAACACGGATTATTATGGATGAAGAATATCATATTATGATATTAAAGGCATTGCTGGCGGAAGTCTAAAGGAAATCCGCAGCTTCGTGCATCTCCCTTATTCGGTTCGGCGTCCTTTGCGGTATTCAGAGGGGGAGATGCCTTTTTGTTTGCGAAAAATACGGCTGAAATACAGCGGATTGTCATATCCCACAATATTTCCAATTTCTGTAACATTATAATTCGTAGTTTCTAACAGCATCTGCGCGTTGGCAATGCGCAGAGATACAATATACTGCATAGGAGTAGTGTTTGTGTAAAGCTTAAAATTGCGGATAAACCAACTAACGCTCATGCCGCGGGAAGCAGCATATTCTTCAATATTAATTTCTGTATTGTAATGATCATTAAAATATTGCATCGCAATTTCCATCTCAGAATCAAGATATTCATTTTTCAGTTTGTGCTCTTTGGTAATCTGGCGGTGAATGGAGATAAAAAGCTGTTGCAGCAGAAGCACTAACAAATCCTTATAATCAGTTTGACAGCGCTGCAATTCTTGAATCATTTGCTTAAAAAGCCGCGTGTATTCTGGCGAAGTACCTGTATTGATAATACGCATATTATCTTGAATGCCGTAACCGCGCAGAATATTTTTTACATTTCCGCCTGTGAAATGAACCCAGAATACTTCTGTTTGATCAGCCCCATAATAGACATACCGTTGCGGTTCTTTTGGGCGGTAAAGAACCATATTTCCGGCGGAAACCACGGTGTCCGTTTCGCTGTTATCAAAGTAGAAATGGACTTTGCCGGAGGCAATATACAATATCTGAAAATCCAGCCGTCCGCGTGGCCGATGCGTTGGCAGCCTAGGGTGCTTGTAAAGCCGGTACGTCCCACAGCTTCCGACAATCAGCGGCTTGCTCTTGTCTTTAAAGTCAATTAAGGAGTTGTTTAAATATGCAGCATTAATATACATGGGGTCAAAAAGCTCCTTTCTTGTTCTCCTTTTTTGTTATACTCACGAGCAATTAGATTTTTCTTTCTGCACAGCACGTTTTGCCCGCTTATGCAATATGGGCTGTGCAGAAATTGGAAAATCTTAACGGTCATTAGTATAACCTATTATTTCATAAGATACAGTCTATGCGCATTTTGATTATGTATAGTTATGAATAAATTCCAGATATTCTTCTTCGTTAAGATGGTATTCTTCCATAATATTTGTCTTAATAATATCTTCGGGTATATTTAGTTTTTTGTAGGTTTTAATTGCACCCTTTACTTCACCTCTAATTTCTCCTAATTTTTCGAGTTCTTCTTTAAAATTCATAAATTCGTTCACCTCCTGATTTAAAGTGCTTTTATCCTTTTCAAATTCGGGCATATCATTGATTAGATCATTTAAAGTATCAACTTTATTTAAGTCCATTGCTGTGTCAAAAAGTTTCATAATTTTTTCTAAATCGCTTGTTGCTTTTGTATTTTTATCAAATTTTCGCAGACGCACAATAATAACGTTCATTAAATCATAGTTTTCGGCTTTGGGTACTACTGTACCAGAACCGATAGTGTCTGCCTGCATTGTAATATAGGTAACGGTATCACGTTCTGCTTCATCAACGTTTTCACAAAACCAAATAGAATAGCATTTTTTTAGTTTATTATAGTTATCGCCTGGCTTGATTTGTCTAGTTAATAATTTTGCAACATAGTAATCTGCTCTTTTTTCAATAGGATAAGGTAGCAGTTTTAGTTCCTTTTGAGCTTCCAAGTCTACGTGAACATCAATGCTTAACTGTTCGATCCTATTGGGAAGGCATACATGAAATGTGAAATCATACAAAGATTTCTTTTCTCCAAGCGCAGTTACCTCTGTTGCATCTCCTATAATTTTTCCAAATAAACTGTTGTCTGAAACATTATTTACTGCATTAATACATTGGATAATTTGTTCTAATGTGGCATTGTGAAACTCTTTTATCAATCCGCGTAAAATCATAGCCAATACGACTTTGTATTGAAACAGACATTTACATAGGCTGTCAGCAGCAAATGGTTCCTTTTGCTTCCTTTTTCTTTTGGCGGTTTGTATTTGTTTATCTGTCAGTTCTGTTAAGTCTTGTTGTTTATTATATTTTTTCATAATAATAAAGTGCCTTTCTTGTTTTTTTGAGTTTAGTATTGTTCAGCCTGCGAAAAGGGTGCTAGTTTAGATAGCAAATAAAGCAGTTTCAACTAGCTGCATTAACGCAATTGCGCCATCTGTTTGTAAATATAATCCGGCTGCTGCTTGGTAAAAACAGCAGATTCCCATACGCTGGTTTTTTGTGTTTTGTAAAAGAAATTAATGCAGTGCAGATAATAATACCATTCTCCGGTATCGTAGTCTGTTAGGCGTTCATTCCAAAGGATGCGCCCATATTGCTGCGGTTTTAGTATAAAAGCAGTTTCATTTAAAAAGTCTTGGTGATAGAATCGGGTATGAGGAGTATTATAGTCTTTATTGTGACCACGGCGGGTGGGTGCACCGTTATGATAGCAAAACGTTACATCAAAATTATTAGGAGAATTTTCGCAGGAATTTTCCTGTAATGGTTCTTCGCAAGCTTCTATATGGAGATTTTTAAGTTTAAGGCTGATATCCTTGACAGAGGAATAAAATTCATATTGTCTGTTGCGCATATTTAAAATATTATATGAAATCTCCTCCTCAACCTGCTGCGGTGTTCTGCCCTGCTCTAATAGGTATTTCCCAAAGTGCTTTTGTTCATGCTGTGCATAATTTAAAATTTGGTGTTCCTCCTGATAAAAGTAAAGGTGCTGCATTAAAATACCGGAGGGATTGGATTGATATTGTTTTAAAATTGCAGCCGGCGGTGTTTCTAAAAGATATGCCTGCGGAAATTGCGCCCGTGCCTGTGCGCCCTTTGAATTGCGCCCTTCTTTAGACCAGTAAAGTGTAATATTTTGAACAAACAGCATAATGGATTCCCCCCTATCACAGTATTTTCTATATTGTATCATTTTGTGCATATTTTGTCCAATGTAGTTTATGGATATTTTATGTCAAAAAAAATATAATAAAATCACAAACAAAACAAAGCGGCCGCAGCGGAAACTATTAATTTTAACCAATGGAATATTCAGAACACTTTGCCGAAAATCGGCAATATGCTTTCTGTGCAGTTCTTAAAAGGAGGGTATGCAATGATAATACCACGGCATTATGAAAACTTAGCAATCCTGCATGAAAATACGCTGCCGGCGCGGGCTTATTATATTCCAGCATCTAGGCGTATGGAGTCACTTGTCGATAATCGGGAAATGTCCGACAGAATACAGTTATTAAATGGAAAATGGCGTTTTCGCTATTACAAAAGTATCTATGAAGTAAACGAAGTGTTCTATGATAAAAATTATGATGCATCTTATTTGGATTGGTTGAACGTTCCCAGTGTATGGCAGATGGCAGGATATGACAGTCATCAGTATATTAATATTCGCTATCCGTTTCCTTTTGATCCACCGTATGTGCCGCAGGATAATCCATGTGGAGTATACATACATACATTCGATTATCAGGAGGAAAAAAGCGCACCGAATGTATATTTAAACTTTGAGGGTGTGGATTCCTGCTTTTATGTCTGGCTGAATGGAACTTATATTGGATACAGCCAAGTATCGCATTCTACAAGTGAATTTGATGTAAGCAATGTCATTACAGAAGGCAGCAATACTTTGGCAGTTTTGGTGTTGAAATGGTGTGACGGAAGCTATTTGGAAGATCAGGATAAGTTTCGCATGAGCGGGATATTCCGTGATGTGTATTTGCTGAAACGTCCTAAGCAGGCAGTCTGGGACTACTTTACCAAAACTACATTAGAAGGGGAATTGGCAAAGGTTTCTATACAGCTTCAATATTTTGAAAATGCAGTACCGACAACAATATCCATATATGATGCACAAAATAATATAGTAGATCAAACAAAATTAGAGTTTGATGATATAGAAGAAACACAAGAAATAAAAGAGAAAACGGCTGTGTATTATCTTCGGCTGCATATCCGCAATGCGGTTTTGTGGAATACGGAAACGCCATATTTATATACGCTTGTAATAGAAACAGAGCATGAAACAATTGTGGACTATGTAGGGCTGCGCCGTATTGAAATTATAGATAAAGCAGTGTGTTTAAATGGAGAAAAAATAAAGTTTCGCGGCGTAAACCGTCATGATTTTGACCCAGTTACAGGATATACGGTTAGCTTAGAGCAGATGAAACGGGATTTACTGTTGATGAAACAGAATAATTTTAATGCAATACGAACAAGCCATTATCCCAATGCGCCAGTATTTTATCAACTTTGCGATAAATATGGATTTATGGTTATTGATGAGGCAGATATTGAGAGCCATGGGCCGGTTGAACTTTATTATCAGGATAACAGCGATGCCAATAAGTTTGATCATTGGAATGAACCGATTGCGGATAATCCTATTTGGGAGGAGGCAATCTTGGATCGGATACAACGTTGTGTACAACGGGATAAAAACCGTCCCTGTGTTGTTATCTGGTCAATGGGCAATGAGAGTGCTTACGGCTGTAATTTTGAGAAGGCGCTGAAATGGACAAAGACATTCGACAAAGACCGACTAACACACTATGAGAGTGCACGCTACCGCAAAGGAAGCAAACAATATAATTATTCCTATTTGGATTTGTATAGCAGAATGTATCCCACAATGGAAGAAATCCATGCGTACTTGGATCAAGATCCGCAAAAACCAATGCTGCTTTGTGAATATTGTCATTCAATGGGAAACGGTGCGGGTGATTATGAGGACTATTTTCAAGTATTTTGGAAAAATAATATAATGTGCGGCGGTTTTGTCTGGGAGTGGTGTGATCAAGCAATTGCACAAGGAACGACACCAGAGGGAAAAACAATTTATGGATATGGCGGAGATCATGGCGAGCGGCTGCATGATGGCAATTTCTGTATGGATGGCTTAGTATATCCTGACCGTATGCCGCATACAGGGTTGTTGGAATACAAAAATGTGAACCGTCCTGCGCGTGTGGTTTCGTTTGATC
>CBCOYO010000008.1:0-37721 GCA_965114465.1 uncultured Lachnospiraceae bacterium | reverse complement strand
GATCAGGAAACACAGGAACTGCGTATAAAAAATTATATGGATTTTACAGACTTGGCAGTATATGCGGAAATCCGCTATGAGGTAAACTGTGACGGATATAATATGGAAACGGGAGTAATTCCAGCATTTTCTGTGAAACCAAAAGAAATTGGGAGTACATTTTTGCATATCACAATACCAAAGAGCGGGCATTCCTACCTTAAATTGTACTACCATCTGCGGAAAAGTACAGCACTGGCATTGGAGGGAAGTGTATTGGGGTATGAGGAGATTTTACTACAGACACAGGACGATCAAAACCAGACTGCAAAACGGTGGCTTGCGCAGGAGAAGAGCAAGGAAACGGTGATTCAGGTTACGGAAACAACAGCGTTAATCTATTGCATAGGGAAAAGAAAAATAGCAGCAGATAAGGAAAAACATAATGAAAACAGTGATTTCGAGGATCAGACAGTATTTACATATGTGTATGATAAACGGACAGGATTGTTTTCACAGATAAATTATTTTGAAATGGATTATCTGAATCGTCCAATGGAGCTTAATATCTGGCGTGCGCCTACAGATAATGATATGTATTTGAAAAAAGAGTGGGAGCGTGCACAGTATCCGCAGGCGTCAGTACGGGCATATCACACCAAAGTACATCAAACGGACGATATTTTAGAAATCCGCAGTGTGATGTCTGTTTCTGCGCCCTCTATACAGCGCATAATGGATTTGGAAGCAGTTTGGAAAATTGATAAAAACGGCGGGATTGCTTTTGATATTGCGGCGGTGCGCAATACGGAACTTCCAATGCTGCCACGGTTTGGAATCCGCTTGTTTTTAAATAAAATATTGGACAATGTTTCTTACTATGGCATGGGCCCTTATGAGAGTTATGCAGACAAGCATCAGGCATCTACACATGGGTTATACCATGCAAAGGTAGAGGAACTGCATGAAGATTATATCCGTCCGCAGGAAAACGGAAGCCATATAGACTGTGACTATATGCTTGTTGAAAATGGTCAATATGGTATTGCGGCAGCTTCTGGTCAGCCGTTTTCCTTCCAGGCTTCTATTTATACACAGGAGGAACTGGAGAGAAAAGCACATAATTATGAGTTAGAGCCCTCGGGCAGTACCGTATTGTGTCTTGACTACGGACAGAATGGAATTGGCTCTAATAGCTGCGGCCCTGCCGTAATGGAACAGTACCGGCTTGACGCGGAAACATTTCGTTTCCCAATGAAATTAGTGCCTTATAAGGTGTAATGAAAGGAGGATTCTTCGTATGGAGGAAAAGAAATATTTAAAATGGTACAATATGGTTGGCTATGGTTCAGGAGATATCG
Source organism: uncultured Lachnospiraceae bacterium (assembly GCA_965114465.1). Taxonomy (GTDB): domain Bacteria; phylum Bacillota; class Clostridia; order Lachnospirales; family Lachnospiraceae; genus COE1. The sequence goes on along the minus strand of CBCOYO010000008.1, from coordinate 36,381 downwards.
CGGGAAATGTGGTATATGCATTATTGTCATCCTTTGTAATGATTTATTTAACGAATACAGTTGGGCTGAATGCAGGCGTGGTTGGAACGCTGATTGCAGCTTCTAAGTTTTTTGACGGCGTAACAGATGTGTTTTTTGGTGCGATGATTGATAAGACAAAGAGCAGACTGGGCAAGGCACGACCATGGATGCTGTATGCTTATATTGGCTGTGCTGTGACACTGGTTGCAATTTTTATGATTCCTGTGAACTTAGGAAAAACGGCACAGTATGCCTGGTTCTTTATCGCATATACCTTGTTAAATGCAGTGTTTTATACTGCCAATAATATTGCATATTCTGCTTTGACAGCACTGGTAACGAAAAACAGCAAGGAGCGGGTGCAGATGGGTTCTTACCGCTTTATCTTTGCTTTTTCTACAAGCCTGTTGATTCAGTCAATTACTGTAAAAGCAGTTTCCGTTTTTGGCGGCGGCGCAGCAGGATGGCGCACAATCGCGATAATATATGCTGTAATTGGACTTGTAGTAAATACGATTTCCGTACTGTCTGTTAAGGAGCTTCCAGAGGAGGAGCTGCAAGAGGATGAAAATGCAGAATCCGCACAGACAGAAGAAAAATATGGGCTTATCCAAGCAGCGAAATTATTGGTATGCAATAAATTTTACTTAATGATTTGCGGTGTGTATATTTTACAGCAGGTCTATACCGCGATGGTGAATATGGGTCTTTACTATATGACCTATGTACTGAAGAATGAAAATTTGTTCGGCGTATTTTCATGGGCAGTAAATATTCCATTGATTATTGCATTAGTGTTTACGCCAACACTTGTTGCGAAGTGGAAAGGAATGTATCGATTAAACCTTAGAGGATATATGTTAGGTACATTTGGAAGGGCAATGGTCGTTGTAGCTGGATATTTGGGCAGTGTTCCGCTTATGCTTTTATTTACAGCGGTTGCGGCGTTGGGGCAAGGCCCTTGGCAGGGAGATATGAATGCAGTGATTGCTTCCTGTTCTGAATACACCTATTTAACTAAGAGAAAAAGGATTGATGGTGCTATGTATTCCTGTACTTCCTTGGGTGTGAAACTTGGTGGCGGACTTGGCACAGCAATTGCTGGCTGGATGCTTGCGGCAAGCGGATATGACGGCTTAGCGACAGTACAACCCGAATCCTGCATGAAAATGCTGCATTTTATGTATCTTTGGCTTCCTATGCTGATTAGTCTTGTAATAACACTGGTGCTTTCCCGCATGAATGTGGAGGACGCCAATCGGAAGTTAAAAGAAAAAATGATGTAAGAAAAATATTTTCAGACATTTGATAAATCGTCTATTAATGATAGTAAGCGGGCGAAATACGAAAACGGTATGATTCTGACATTATAAATATAAGCATTGCCTTATATGATATATTTTAAGGTAATGCTTATATTTTTCCTTTGTATTGCCCCTTTCTATTAAGGTGCTGGTTATGCACGATAGAAATGATTGAAATAATCTGCATAAAAATTTAAGAGTGTGTTGAAAAAATTCTTTATTTTATACATTTTTATTACCTCCTTTGATTTACAGGCTTATTATAGCGCATTGCATGAGGAATTACGTGCCATATCAGAATAAAAATTAGACAATTTTTGCAGGGATAAAAAGGATGAAAAATTAAAAAACGAAAAATAAAAAGAAGAATAATAAAAGGACGAAAGTTAAAGGATAAAAAATAAAAGAACGAAAAAAGGATAAATAATAAAAAAGCGAATAATAAAAGGATGAAAAATAATCGAAATAAAAGGATGAAAAATAATCGAAATAAATGGATGAAAAATAATCGAAATAAAAGGATGAAAAATAATCGAAATAAAAGGATGAAAAATAATCGAAATAATAGGATGAAAAATAATCAAAATAAATAATAGATTAAAAGGAGTAAAAAATGTATCCATTATATAAAGCGATAAATCAGAAATTAAACGTTATACATAAGACCGCAGAACATATTCCGCCGCATCTGCATCAAGCAGTAGAGTTTGTCTACGTTACAAAAGGAACATTGGCGTTTGGTGTTGGGCAGGAACTGTTTCCTATGGAAGAAGGGGATTTTGCGGTTGCGTTTCCCAATATGATTCATCACTATCAAGTATTTGCAAAAGAGCCGTGTGAAGTTCGATATATTCTTGCAGCTTTGTCTTTGTGTGGTGTTTTTGCCGACGATTTACAGAAGTATTATCCGAAAGTTCCTGTGATTCCCAGACAGCACATATCTGAAGAATTGCGAAATGCAATAGAGTATTTAACGAAAGCCGTAGAGGAGGACTTTGTTGCGGCGCAGGCATATTTGCAGATTCTGCTCGCCAAAAGCTTTCCCCTTTTTACATTGGCAGAACGGGAAGGCGAGGAGAAAGCGGATTTAGTTTATCAGACAGTTACTTATATGGCGGCACATTTTCAGGAGAATATTACCCTTTCGCAAATGGCAAGTGCGCTTGGTGTCAGCAAATATATGCTGTCAAGAGTATTTTCAGGCACATTTCACTGTAATTTTAATAAATACTTAAATGAAACAAGACTGGATTATGCGTGTGCGCTCTTGGAATACACGGAACAGAGTATTACAGATGTATGTATGACATCTGGTTTTGAGAGTCAGAGAACATTCAACCGTGTATTTCGGCAGCAGTATCATATGACACCGCGCGAGTTCCGCAAAAATCGAGGAACTGTAAAACGGTGCGGCGGATATTCAACAAACGTATATAACTGCTGAAATAAATTACCCACTACCAGCGAAAACGCAAACGAACCAATTCACACAAAAGGGTTTCTGGTAGTCATATCTCTGTTACTTCCTAATAAAAAACGGACATAGTTAAGCATAAAAAAGCAGGATTTTTTATAAAAAAGCTGTTATACTTAGGAACTGTCAATCAATAACTCATCAATTCGGCGTGTATCTGGCGTAGTTGGGGCTGTCGCAATAAGCTTTGATTATACAAGATAGAAGGAGGTTGTATATGGAGTGGGTGCAATTGATAAATGCAGCAATCGAATATATAGAAAAGCATTTAACAGAAGATATACACTGTGAAGATGCTGCCCGATATGTGCATATTTCGTCGTTTCATTTCCAGCGAATGTTTAATCTTTTAACAGGTATAACCGTGGGCGAATATATTAGAAAACGACGACTGACTTTGGCAGGAGAAGAATTAACAAGGCAAAATACAAAAGTAGTGGAGGTTGCGCTGAAGTATGCTTATCAGTCGCCGGAGAGCTTTGCGAAGGCGTTTACGCGATTTCATGGAGTCACTCCAAGCCAGGCAAAAAAAGGAAGTGAACTGAAATCGTTTCATAAGCTTGTAGTGAAAATATCAGTGGAGGGTGGTACAATTATGGATTATCGCATTGAGAAAAAAGAAGAATTTAGGCTGCTTGTTTATACCAAAATGTTTACTGAGGAGAGCAGCGAAAAAGGGATTCCTGCGTTCTGGGAAGAGTATTATCAAAATGAAGTATACAAGAAAGCACCAGGATATCTGGGAATCTGTGCACAGGAAAAAGAGGGTGCTGGGGAATTTATGTACGGAATTGGCTGTGACGCTGATGATGTGAAAGAAGTGCCGGAAGGGTTTCAGATTATCCATATTCCGGCATATACATGGGCTATTTTTAAATGTGTAGGGCCGACACCAGACGCGATACAAAAGACATGGGAAGACATCTATCGCCAGTGGCTGCCGGAAACAAAGTATAAACTGATACCAGATTATGATATTGAAAATTATTTGCCGGGAGATAATACAGCAAGTGACTATATCAGCGAAATATGGCTTCCTGTAATGGAAAAATAAAAGTTACTTTTCACACCCACGCCGAAGTAGTGGGAATAAAAAATGAGATGCATAGGCAAGCAGCCCATTTTCCTTGAACTTTAAATTGGAAAATGATATGATATACTTACGAGTAAGCGCAATAGGCTGGAGGAATGCTTTTGAAACATAGGATTTTAATTATAGATGACGATGCCGATTTATGCAGGCTGTTAAAAAACAATCTGGAACTGGAAGGCTACAGTGTGGATGTGTGCTGCGACGGAGAAACAGGGTTACAAACCTTTGATACGGCGGAATATCAGCTTGTGGTGCTGGATATTATGCTTCCTATTATAAATGGGTACGATGTGCTTAATAAAATCCGGCAGAAAAGCCGCGTTCCGATTCTAATGCTGACCGCAAAAGACAGCGAGGGCGACAAAGTATCCGGCTTGCGGCTGGGAGCTGACGATTACTTAACCAAGCCGTTTTATAACAGCGAATTTCTTGCAAGGATTTCCTCTCTATTGCGCCGCTATCTGGAATGGGGGGCAGCACCTGCTGCGAAACTGCGGATTACAGCAGGCGATTTGTGCATTGACAGTGCAAAAAGAGAGGTTTACAAAGGGCAGCATTCCATTGCACTAACTGCCAAAGAGTTTGATTTGCTTTGGTTTCTTGCGAAAAACAAAGGGCAGGTTTTTACAAAAAAACAGATTTACAGCCATGTTTGGGAGGAACTATATGCCTTTGACGATAACAATATTATGGTGCATATCCGGCGGCTGCGCAAAAAAATAGAGGACGACCCCGAAAATCCCGTTTATATTCAAACGGTTTGGGGTGTTGGATATAAGTTTCGTGGCTAAGGAACTGTAGAATAATAAGGAGCAGCAATGATTTTTTTAGTTGGAATACTGGCAATACTTTGTTTGGGATTGATAATACATGACATTCGTGTCAGAAAACAATTGTTGGAATGGCTGGATTATTTAAAAAATGCGCAGGAGGAACCGGATCGAAAGGTTTTCGTTCAAGGCAGCGGAACGATTGCGGAGATTAACTTTCAAATAAACCAGATTTTGGCAAATAATCGGGAGCAGTTGGCAAAAGCTGCAAAATCAGAACTGGCAAGCAGACAGATTTTAACGAATTTGTCGCATGATGTCCGCACACCGCTGGCATCTTTATTAGGATATTTGGAAGCTTTGGTAAAAAATGGCGTTCAAAAGGAAGAACAGGAAGAATATCTGCAAGTGGCATACCGTAAGGCGTTGGATATGCGGGAACTTGTGGATATTCTTTTTGTGTGGTTTCAATTAAATGCAAAAGAGCAAGTTTATCATCTTGCGCCATATGATATCAATGAATTAACGCGGCAGTTGATTATTGGGTATCTGCCTGTTGCACAGCAGGAGGGGATAGCGGTTACAACAGAGATTCCGGAGGAGGAGTATTGGGTTTTGCTTGATGCGGTTGCATATGAACGAATTATTGATAATTTATTTAAAAATGCGGTAAAGCATGGAAAGTGTACAAGAATTAAAATCACTGTGCAAAAGAAAGAAGAATCCATTGCAGTAACAGTTGCCAATAACGGGAAGGTAATTTCAGCAGAACATCTTCCCTACTTATTTGAACGTCTTTATCGCTGTGATCCTTCCCGTCCGCAGGGCGGCAGCGGATTGGGGCTTACGATTGCAAAGGAGTTAGCAGAAGCAATGGACGGAGTAATTTCTGTGGAAAGCACAGATAAAGAAGGAACTCTATTTACTGTGCAGTGGAAACAATTCAGAAAAAAGTAAGATTTCGGAAAGCCTGCTGTCAGAATTAACTGCTATACTATAAATAGAATTTGTAAAACAGGAGGGATACAGAATGTATGAATATGCAGTTGAAACACAGAATCTTACAAAAATCTATCACAGCCACACCAGCCTCTGCAACGTAAATTTTCATGTTCCAAAGGGAAAAATCTATGGGCTTCTTGGGCGTAACGGTGCAGGCAAAACAACGGCAATGAAATTGCTTCTTAATCTAGCAGCGCCGACAAGCGGCAGTATTATTTTATTTGGGAAAAAGGCGGACAGGAAAGATAATAAATTGTATTATCGCATTGGTTCTTTCCTTGATGCGCCAGGCTTTTATGAAAATCTAACAGCCGAGGAAAATTTAACAATATTGGCAAAGCTGCGTGGACAGCATCGCAGGCAGACTGTAGCACACGCACTTGCAGCAGTTGAATTGGAAGAGGAATCTAAGAAATTATTTCGGGAATTTTCGCTAGGAATGAAACAGCGGCTAGGGATTGCGGCAGCGGTTATGCACGAGCCGGAACTATTGATTTTGGATGAGCCAATGAATGGACTTGACCCGATTGGAATCAATAAATTACGCAGCTATTTATTACAGTTATGCCAGGAAAAAGGAACAACAATTTTATTGTCAAGCCACGTACTTAGTGAAGTGGAGCATCTTGCGGACAATATCGGACTAATGAACGAAGGAAAACTGATAGAGGAAAGCAATATGGAAAAACTATGGGAAAATAACCGTCATTATGTAGAATTTGAGGTTTCTGATGTAAACGCAGCCGCATTGGTTTTGGAGCGGGAGCATAATATAACGGAGTATTTGGTAGAGGGTAAGAACACTATACGTATATTTCGTCATATAGATTACCGCAGCGATATCAATTCCAGCTTTGTAAAGCACGGGATTGATGTCGCAGAAATAAAAGTCTGCAAGGAAACATTGGAGGATTATTTTAAACAGCGGATATACGATAAGCAGTCGTAAGGGGGATTAAAATGAATTATATTTTATATTGTGAATGGATGAAATTAAAACGCTCCAAAATGTTATGGATAGGAATGTTGGGAACATTAATTGTCCCAGTTTTGGTAATTGTAAATGCAATCCGAATCTATTTTTTAAAGACGACAGATAGATTGATTGTGCTACAATCGCTATACAGCGAAGCTTTATTATTTTTGCAGCTTATTTTTGCGCCGTTGATATTGTCCGTTGTCGCAGCGTGGCTGGTGGAGCGGGAGTATTCGGAGAAAACCATTAAAACGTTATTTTCTGTACCAATATCGGCTAAAATGTTTTTATGGGGAAAATATTTCATTTTATTTTGCCTGACAATCTTATTTTTTGCGGCTGTATGGCTGGAAATAACTATTTTGGCGATAATTTGCAGCTTTTTTGTAGAACTGCGCCAGATTTCTATACTTTGCATAATACCTAATTTTATTAAATTAATGATTGCCGCAGTGTATTTATATATGGCAGTAATGCCGATTTTATATCTAACGATTCGGACAAAAAGTTTCTTAATGCCGCTAATAACTGCAATTATAATGTGTCTGCTTAATGTGGTACTTTCTGGTGCACCCTTTGCGGATATTTACCCTTGGACAGCAACTTATTTTGCGTTAGATGGGCTGATTAATGGAGAAAAAAGCACGCGGACAATCGGAATATGGCTGCTTTTTTTAATCGCAGCAGGATCATATTGTGCAAGTATGTGGCGCTTTCAGAAAGAAGATATCTTATAATTGTTTCAAATAGTTTGAAATAGTTACTTTTTTCCTATTCCCCAAACAGAAGTTTTGTGATATACTTTGTATTTGTAACGTAGAATCATAGGCAATGCATTTTGTACAGCCTATCTTATTTTTTCAAAGGATTTAAAATCCAGAGGGGAGAACAATGTACCAATTAAACAATTTTTTAGATAACCCAAATATGAAGTTAATCGATCAGAAAGGGCCGTTTCGAGTCTTTGAGCATGAGAAGGATTTAAGTGTCAGTCCAGCCAGTGCGGTGACAGCTTATTTTTCTTCAGAAATGAATGTGCGCAAGCGTCAGGTCTTTGTGGAGTTAGAGAATGGCGGATGTACCCTGCAGGCAGGCGCAATGCAGTGGATGCTCGGTGATGTCAGTATGGAAACTGGTGTGAAGGGTGTAGGAAATTTTCTCGGCAAAATGGCGAGTGCCGCAGTCACAAAGGAATCAGTTGTTAAGCCGATATATACGGGAAAAGGCGTTATGATGCTAGAGCCTACCTATAAACATATTATGCTTTTGGACGTATCAGAATGGGGAACCGTGGTGTTGGATGATGGACTGTTTCTTGCTTGTGAAAATTCTATCACACACAAAGTTGTTGCAAGAAGCAATCTCTCTTCCGCAGTATTGGGAAATGAAGGACTGTTTAATCTGTCACTTACCGGAAATGGCATTGCAGTATTAGAATGTCCAGTAGCAATGCCCGAATTAATTGAGTTTAATTTACAGAATGATGTTGTGAAAATTGATGGAAATATGGCGATTGCATGGTCAGGATCTCTTGATTTTACAGTAGAAAAGTCTGGAAAAAGCCTGCTGGGATCTGCAGTATCTGGTGAGGGATTTGTCAATGTATACCGTGGAACTGGTAAGATTTTAATGGCGCCGACAGCATAATTGGATAAGATAATTGTCAGCGCTTACCAGACACAGCGCGACAGGAATGGAGAGGGTAATGGTAGATAGTAGTATTTTGGATAATCGGAATTTAAAGGAAATTTCTTCTATGGGAAATTTTCATGTATTAGAACATCAGCGGGATTTAAGTGTTTCTGATTTTTCAGCATTGAATCAGTATTTTGCGGCAAAGATGAATGTGCGTAAGCGTCAGCTTCTGCTGGATTTGGATAATAACAGCTATATTGTACAGGCGGGCGCAATGCAGTGGATGAGCGGAAACGTAACAATGTCCTCGAATGTTAAAGGTGTAGGGGATTTCCTTGGAAAAATGGTCGGCGGCGCAGTAACGAAAGAAAGCGCAGTCAAGCCGCTCTATCAAGGCAGCGGAAGAATGATGTTAGAGCCTACATATCGTTATATTATTTTAGTGGATGTATCGCAGTGGGGAACAATAGTTCTGGATGACGGCTTGTTTTTGGCGTGTGATGGCAATATGCAGCAAAAAGTAGTGGCGCGCAAAAATATATCCTCAGCAGTGCTTGGCGGTGAAGGTTTGTTTAATCTTTCTCTGACAGGGAAAGGAATTGCTGCACTCGAAAGCTATGTGCCATATGACGAATTAATAGAGATAGTGCTGGATAATGATGTTATGAAAATTGACGGAAATATGGCAATTGCATGGTCAGGCTCTCTTGAGTTTACAGTAGAGAAGTCTGGCAAAAGTCTGTTGGGTTCTGCTGTATCTGGCGAGGGATTTGTCAATGTATATAGAGGAAGCGGCAGAATCCTTTTAGCGCCGACGGCTTCGGAACGAAAGGTAAATCCAACGGACTCAAGCAGTGCAAAAGGAAACAGCCAAAGCAAAATGGGCAAAGCTTCCAAAGCGTTTGGTGCACTTTCGGATGTGCTGGATGCACTGAATTAAGCAGAAAGGAACAAGCTTGAAAGTAAACGCGTGCTAAAGTACGCAAGGGGGGGGGTATAGAAATATATGTATAGAGCTGGAATTGACTTAGGCGGCACTAATCTGAAAGCTGGAATTGTTGACGAACAGCAAAAGATACTGGCAGAGGCGTCGATTCCCACGAAAGCAGAGCGTCCAGCGTCAGAGGTTATTAAGGATATGGCAGGGCTGGTGGCACAGCTATTAGAGAGCCTGAAAATCACACCGGAAAACCTGCTTGGAATTGGCGTAGGCAGTCCGGGAATTGTAGACGCACAGGCAGGCATTGTGCGCTATTCCAACAATATCAACTGGGAAAATATCCTATTGGCGGACGAATTAAAAAAATGTTTTAGGGAAAATTATTTACCTAAGAAAGATATTTCGATTCAATGTGCCATTTCCAATGATGCAAACTGTGCGGCACTTGGCGAGGTGAAAGCAGGTGCAGCAAAGGATGTGCGAAATGCCATATTGTTAACGCTTGGAACGGGTGTGGGCGGTGGTATTATTCTGGATGGAAAGGTCTTTGAGGGCTGCTATGCAGGCGGTGCGGAACTTGGGCATACCAGCCTGATATTCGGCGGTGAGCCGTGTACCTGCGGTAGACGTGGCTGTGTGGAAGCATATGTATCAGCGACTGCATTAATTCGGGATGCAAAAGCTGCACTAAAGGCAAATCCAGACTCTCTTATGCATCAGCTTTGTAACGGCGACCCTGAAAATATTAATGGGAAAATTCCCTTTGATGCAGCGTGGGCAGGCGATACTGCGGCGAAAAAAGTGGTGGACAATTATATTATGTATTTAGGAGAAGCAATTGCAAATTATGTAAATATTTTTCGTCCAGATGTCGTGCTGCTCTCCGGCGGCATCTGCAATCAAAAAGAAAAACTTACCGATCCAGTCAGTGCATATCTAGCAGATAAGTGTTTTGGCACAGACAAAGCATGGATTCCGCCAGTAAGATGTGCAATCCTTGGCAATCAGGCAGGGATGATTGGGGCAGCGAATTTAATAGGGTAATAATATCTACCTTTTAACAAATGATTTCATTTCTTTGTTTCTGCTATCATATATTGAAGATAAGAACTGCGGCATTATTTAGTAGGGAGAATCTTTATATATGGAAAAAACAGCAGCTATCTTGGCGAATATTGATCAGTTTGTCTGGGGGCCTGTAATGCTTGCCTTAATGCTTGGAACGGGAATATATCTTATGCTGAAAATGCGTTTTCTGCCGCTGCGCAATTTAGGTTATGCGCTCGGTTGTCTGTTAAAACGGGAAACGGGGAAGGAAAAAGAGGGTGAAATTTCACCGCTTGCCTCGCTGACAACCGAACTGGCGGCAACGATTGGCACAGGAAATATTGTAGGGGTTGCAACGGCAATGGTGCTTGGCGGCGCAGGGGCGCTGGTTTGGATGCTGCTTGCTGCATTTATTGGATTTTCCACAAAGTTTGCTGAAAGTATGCTTTCTGTAAAATATCGGGTGCGGATGCAAAACAAAACAATTGCAGGCGGCCCGATGTATACATTAAAAAATGCTTTTCCATTAAAAAAACTCGGTAGTGTTCTGGCGGTTTTATTTGCATTGTTTGCAGTATTTGCTTCCTTTGGCATGGGAAATATGGCGCAGTCTAATTCTATTACAACAGCACTGGCTGAAACGTTTGATATACCGCAGGCAAAAAGCGGGTTAGTGCTGTCTATTTTAACCATATTGGTAATTTTGGGTGGGATTCAGGCAATTTCTAAGATTACTTTATATATGGTGCCGTGTATGGCACTGTTTTATATTATTGGTGCAGTGGCAGTGATTGTCGTTCATATAGAACATTTGCCGCAAGGATTGTTGGAAATCATTACAATGGCATTTTCTCCGAAAGCGGCGGTAGGCGGGATTGGCGGTGTCATTGTTGTTTCTATGCAGGACGCGGTTCGTTACGGTGTTTCGAGAGGGGTGTTTTCCAATGAAGCAGGACTTGGCGCGGCAGGTATTAGTGCGGCGGCAGCAGAATCCGCAAGTCCTGTGCGTCAGGGCTATATTAGTATGACTGGCGTATTTTTCGATACGATTATTATTTGTACATTGACGGGGCTTGCAATTGCTGCATCGGGTGTGTTAGGGCAAAAGGAAGCAAGTGGTGCGCTTTTAACAGGAGCTCCGCTTGCAATTGCTGCATTTTCAACCGTTTTTGGTGATATGGGAGGTTGCTTCGTTAGCATCGGTATTAGCTTGTTTGCATTTGCAACGATTATTGCGTGGGAGTATCAGGGCGAACGCGCATTTGAGTTTTTAACAGGCAGACCAAAGTTCAATATTTGTTACCGTTTTGTCTATAGCTTAGTTACGTTTGTCGGTGCGGTCTGTGCGCTGGATATTGTGTGGGATTTTTCGGATATTATGAATGCAATGATGGCAATTCCAAATTTAATCTGTGTTTTGGCGCTAAGCGGTGAGGTGACCAAAGATATAAAAGAATATCAATATAATATTCATCATAAATAAAGAACATGACACAATGCAGCTATGCTAAGGTGCAAAAAGAACACTGCTTTTGGCAAAAAAGAATAGTTATTTTGTTAATAATGGATTATAATATACCTAGCAAATGGTACTAGTACACTTTTGTGCGTATTATTCGATTATAAATGAATCGGTGCACGAAGGTTTTGCTTACGATAAAATACCAATGGGGGTTATTATGTTTACAGAAACAAATATACACGCAGTTTCCGCAGATTCAACATTTCAAAAAGGACGTCAGCTTTATCGCAGCGGCAACGTGCAAAGCATTCAGATGATAGATACTGTAAAAGATGGTAAAGATTTCCTGAGGATTAAGGCGTATGTGCAGGGGAGTGGTTGGCGATGTTATAATGTCAATATTTTACTTGATAGTCAGGAAGAAGAAATTGAAACGTTTAGCTGTGAGTGCATGGCGGCACAACAATATGCAGGGCTTTGTAAACATGGTGTTGCAACAATGCTTCGTTATATAAAGGTGGTTGAGGATCAGAATAAAAGAAACCAAGAGCCAGCAAAAAAAATTACAGTAGAGCTGCCAAATAAAAATCAACAAACAGATGAAATAAAAACAGCAGATAGATCGCATGATTCTTACAGGACTGCGAGGCAGTCTGGGCAACAAGCTGCAAAGAAGAACCGCGTATATAAAACGGATACAGAATTATATAATATTTTAATGGAGAACGGTATGCGGCAACAGCTTCAGTACCGTCAACAGTCGGTAAGAGGGAAAGTTACGGTAGAGCCTACATATCATAATAATGATGGCAAGATAAGCGTTGATTTTAAAATTGGCATAAAACAAAAATATGTTTTAAAGGATTTAAAAGCTTTTGCGGCTGCAGTGCGTAAAAATGAATTTGTTCAGTATGGCGCTAAGCTTGAGTTTTACCATCATATATCAGCGTTTGATTCAGACAGTGTTCCGATTGTTGAATTTATAAGGGATAATGCAAATAGTATCTCTGTGAACAGTTATTATAGTTATAATAGTTATTATAGCTATTATAATTCGAGAGATTCTAAACGAGAAATATCATTATCAGACAGTTTGCTGGATCGTTTTCTTGAGATTATGGATGGCAGGGACTTAATGGTAAAACGACGTGCAAATTATAGCAATGATGTGGAATGCTATCATGTGGAGAGCGGAGAACCACAGATGCCGCTTGAAATCAAGAAAATGGCATATGGCATAGAATTAAAGGTGCAGAAGTATGAAATCACAAAGGGAAATCAATATTACTATATTTGTGATACAACGAAAAAAGTGATTTATCGGGTAGCATTTGAAGATACTGCTAAGATATTGCCGTTGCGTGAATATATGAATAAAATGTCCAGTAAAGCTATTTTTATAGCGGAAAGTGAACTCCCTGTATTTTGCCGCGATTTACTTCCGGAACTCAATAAGCATTATAAAACAGAGATAATTGGATTAAATCCCAAAGAATATCTGCCAGACGAGGCAAAATTTGAGATTTATCTTGATATGCCGGAATATGATGTAATCAATTGCCAAATTCAAGCAATTTATGGAGAGGAAAAACATAATGCGACAGGACTGTCAGAAAATGACAGATGGGATGAAAACAGCAATATTATGGCAGAAATCCGTGATATCCAGCGTGAAATGGAAGTGGACAGCAGGGTAGCCATTTTATTTCCAGTGTACGATTTTGTGAAGGAAACAAGAGTGCTTATGGAGGATAGCGATGCAATTTATACATTTTTTACAGAGGGAATTAACGACCTTCATGAGTTGGGGGAAGTATTTATCTCTGATAAAATGAAGAAAATGCAGGTGATGAGTACCCCAAGCTTTTTGATGGGCATATCACTAAAAAGCGGTCTTCTTGAATTAACGCTTGATTCTAAGAATATGCCGCTTGATCAGCTTGCGGAAATATTGACGAAGTACGATCGCAAAAAGAAATATTACCGGCTGCGGGATGGTTCGTTTATTGATATGCAGGATGCTGAAATGACCAATATGATTTCACTTGTAGATGGTTTGCGGCTTACGCAGAATCAGTTGAAAAAAGGTGAGTTTACTGTTCCCAAATACCGTGCACTGTATTTGGACAGCCTTTCAAAAGAGAATGGTATTTCCTATATTCATAAAAATAAGGATTTTAAGCAGCTTGTCCGCAATATGAAATCAGTGGAAGACTGTGATTATGATGTGCCACAGTCCTTGCAGGATGTTATGCGCGAATACCAGAAAAGCGGTTATCAATGGCTGCGTGTTTTGCACGAAAATGGTTTCGGTGGGATTTTAGCGGATGATATGGGACTTGGAAAGACATTGCAGATTATCGCATTTTTGCAGGCAAAGTATGAGGCAGTAAATAACGAAAGTGAAGCCAATGTGGACAAGAAAGTAGGGGCAGTGCAAGGGAAGATCGGCAGAACATTAATTGTCTGTCCGGCATCTTTGGTCTATAACTGGCAAAGCGAGATAGAACGTTTTGCGCCGAACCTACATCCTATTATGATTACAGGAGATGCTGTCCAGCGCAAAATACTAGTGACACAAAGCCAAGAAAATGATATTCTTGTCACTTCCTATGATTTGTTGAAAAGGGATATCGAGAATTACGAAAATATCGAGTTTTTTTGTGAGATTATTGATGAAGCACAGTTTATTAAAAATCAAAATACACAGGCAGCAAAAGCAGTGAAAATGATTCAGGCAGGAACAAAATTTGCACTGACTGGAACGCCTATGGAGAACCGTTTAAGCGAACTTTGGAGCATTTTTGATTATTTAATGAATGGATTTCTATTTAGTTATAAGCAGTTTAAGGAGGAGTTGGAGGAACCGATTGTCAGCAAGAAGGATGAAACGGCGCTGCTTCGTCTGCGCAGAATGATAACACCATTTATTCTGCGCCGCTTAAAGAAGGATGTGCTTAAAGACTTGCCAGACAAACTAGAAGAAGTGGTTTATGCCAAAATGGCAAAAATTCAACAGGATTTATATGATGCCAATGTGCAAAAAATGAAGATGATTCTTGCCAAACAGTCTGACCAAGAATTTCGTGAAAATAAGTTGCAGTTATTGGCTGAACTTACAAGGCTTCGGCAAATCTGTTGTAATCCTTTGCTTATTTATGAAAATTACGATGGTACTTCTGCTAAGGTGGAAGTTTGTATGGAACTGTTGCATAACGCAATAGAGGGTGGACATAAAGTGCTGTTGTTTTCCCAGTTCACTTCTATGCTAGACCTGTTAGAGCAGACAGCACAGCAGGAGGGCATCAGCTTCTATAAATTGACAGGACACACTTCAAAGGAAGAACGTATTCGCATGGTCAACGCATTTAATAAGGATGATACACAGATATTTTTAATCTCTTTAAAGGCAGGCGGTACAGGATTGAACCTGACAAGCGCCGATATCGTAATTCACTTTGATCCGTGGTGGAATCTTGCAGCACAGAATCAGGCAACCGACAGAACACACCGCATTGGTCAGAAAAATGTTGTGACCGTTTACAAATTAATCGCAAAAGGCACGATTGAAGAAAAAATTGTTAAATTGCAGGATGCCAAACAAGAACTTGCCGACCAAGTGTTGGGCGGAGAAAATATGGATAAAACAACTCTGTCAAGGGAGGATTTAATGGAACTATTGGGGTAGTTTTATGTATGAAAGGAAGAATGAATGGCAAGGACAGTTGCAATTGGTACGCAGGATTTCGCAGATTTGCGGGAAGGGGAATACTTTTATATTGACAAAACGTATTTTATTAAAGAATGGTGGGAAGCAGGAGATGCGGTTACGGTGATTATGCGTCCCCGCCGTTTTGGAAAAACATTAAATATAAGTATGCTGGAATGTTTTTTTTCCGATCGCTATGCGGGGCGTGGGGATTTATTTCAGGGGCTGTCCATCTGGCAGGAGGAACGTTATCGGCAGATGCAGGGGACATTTCCCGTAATTAATCTGTCTTTTGCTGCGGTAAAGAGTGGAAATTATAAAGGCTGTTACACGCAAATTTGCAAAATATTGGAACAAACATTTGCAAAACACAATTACCTTTTGGAGAGCGACAAGCTGGATGATGATCAAAAAGACAGCTTTCGGGAGGCAAGGCAACTATTAAAAAAGAAAGGCGATGAAGCAGAAACAGCTTTTGTATTAAACACCCTTTCAGAATTGCTTTACGTGCATACTGGAAAAAAGCCAATTATTTTATTAGATGAATATGATACGCCCATGCAGGAAGCATATATACGTGGTTTTTGGGAAGAAATTGTAGACTTTGTGAGGAGTCTGTTTAATGCTACATTTAAAACGAATCCTAGCCTGCGGCGAGCCGTGATGACTGGAATTACTAGAGTGAGTAAAGAATCCATATTTTCGGATTTGAATAATCTGGAAGTGGTTTCAACAACTGCAAAGAAATATGAAACAGCGTTCGGATTTACGCAGGAAGAAGTATTTGCTGCAATGGATGAAATGGGACTTAATACGAGTGAACAAAAGGCAATGGTTCAAAAATGGTATGACGGTTTTACGTTTGGGCAGATGAGAGATATGTATAATCCTTGGTCTATTATTAATTTTTTAGATAAAAAGGAATTTGATACTTATTGGGCAAATACAAGCTCTAATAGCTTAGTTGCAATGCAGCTTCAGCGAAGTAATGCGGAAATAAAACAAAAATTTGAACAATTTATGCAGGGAGGCAGTCTTTTAACAAAGATTGATGAAGAAATTGTCTTTAGTGAATTAGAAAAAACACCAGACGCAATTTGGAGTTTAATGCTTGCAAGCGGTTATCTCAAGATTGTGAATGATGGATCTCAACAGTTGTCAAATGGGCAGAAAGCAGTACAGTATACCTTGACATTGACAAATTTTGAAACAAAACTTATGTTTGAAAGACTAATCCGCCAATGGTTTGGGAGAACAGAAGGCGCTTACAATCATTTTATAAAAGCACTGCTGGCAGATAATATTTGGGAAATGAATCAGTATATGAATCATATTGCGCTCACTACGTTTAGCTATTTTGACACAGGTACATCACCTATTGGTGCAGAACCTGAACGATTTTATCATGGTTTTGTGCTTGGATTGATAGTGGATCTTGCAGATCAATATGAGATCTGTTCCAATCGAGAAAGTGGATTAGGGCGTTATGATGTAATGCTGATACCAAAGGAAAAGGGGAATGCGTATATCTTTGAATTTAAGGTATTTCATTCGGATGCCAAAGAAAGGAAGCTGGAGGATACAGTAGCAAATGCCTTGCGGCAGATTGAGGAAAAGCAGTACGCTGCCGAATTAATAAAGAAAGGTATACCACAAGAATGCATCCGAAAATATGGTTTTGCGTTTCAGGGAAAAAAGGTACTTATTGGTTAACATAAAAACTTTTCATAAAATTTTGCAATTCCCTCTATTATTTTGTCAAATAATGTGTATAATAGTAATAAGCATCGTGAAAAACAGTGCAGATATTTAACAGCGAAGGAATTATTGAAATGCTAAAAATACAATTTTTAAATGGTGGTTTAGCCAATCAGGTTTTTCAATATATTTTTGCAAGGTATTATGAACTATCTCATTCCGGTGAAATAATGTACATGGATGATTCCTATTTTGCTCTTAATATGGTTCATAATGGGTATGAGTTGGAGAAAGTGTTTGGTCTTAAACCGCATATGTTAAGCGAGTTGTTTGATGAGGAGGTTTGGGAGTATATATTAAGTGAAAAGCGCAAAGGAAAAAGTGTTCCACAGATTTTGTTAGATAGTGGTGAGCCATTTATAATGGTGTCAGAATTGAATAGTTATAATTCCTTTAATCCATTTAATGGTGAAGTATATTTGGTAAAAGAGGAGTTTAATCCAAAGATTCAAGATATTCCAGAAAATGTTTACTACCATGGTTATTGGGTAAATAAAGGGTGGTTTATAGGCGGGGGGTATGAGGAAATATTCCGAAAAGAATTACAATTTCCCCCGATGGAAGATGACAGAAACCGCAGATGGCAGGAAGATATTGTAACTGGAAATTCTGTTTCCATTCATATTAGAAGGGGGGATTATGTATCATTAGGGTATGCGTTTGATATACAGATATATCATGAACTTATAGATAGATATATCAAAGATTGTTCTAATGATTGGACATTATATGTATTTTCTGATGATATCGCTTGGTGCAGGACAAATAGTGAGGCACTTGGGTTAAACCTTTTCCGCAGGACAGTTTTTGTGGAGGGTAATACACAAGGTAATAATTTTAGGGATATACAGTTAATGAGTCAGTGTAAAGGTATGATTATATCCAATAGTTCTTTTTGCTACTTGGCAGCCCTGCTTAATACCAATAAAAAGTGTGTTCTAAACAGAACAGATAGAGATATATAGGATTGGGAACAATGATTATATAAATGAAAATATGGTGCAAAAAACAAAAATTTCAAAACAGATATAAACTAAATCACAAAATCTCCGATAAATATTACATAGAGGATGAGAATTCCTTAGATTGGGAACAGTGACACAATAGAAGCAGCTCCCAATTACTATGTATACGTTTCAGAGGAAGGAGGAGTCTTAGATGCGTATAGATGCTTATAACCAGATACAGAAACTTTATGGAACCGGCAAAGTGAAGAAGACCGACGATATGAAGCAGGCAGCCACCAGCTTTCATGATCAGCTATTGCTTTCCGCAGCCGGAAGGGATGTCCAGATTGCAAAACAGGCAATTGCCAATGCTCCTGACATCAGAGAGAGTCTTGTAGCCCCCCTTAAAGAACGGATTGACAATGGCACCTACGAGGTGGATACTGAAGATTTCGCCGCAAAATTACTGGATAAATATAATGGATTATTTTAAAAGCGGGGGAAATCGGTGGCTAGTTTATTAGAAAATTTGATAGACGTATTAGGCAGGGAAACGCAAGAGTATGAAACTCTTGTAACCTTTGCCGAACAAAAAACCCCTGCAATTGTCAAGGGGGATATAGAAAGCCTGAAGAAAATCACGGAGGACGAACAGGAAGTCGTAGGCAGAATCCAGAAAATGGAGAAGCAAAGAAATAAATTTCTGGCTGATATTGCCAACGTAGTTAACAAGGATGTTGAAACATTGAAACTGACAAACTTGGTTCAGATGCTTGAATCAATACCCGATCAGCAGCAGAAGCTGATTGCGGTACATGAACGGTTAAAGAAAACAACACAGTCGCTCAGCGAATTAAATGACAGAAATCAAATGCTGATAGCGGATAAATTGGAAATGGTAGACTTTAACCTCAATATGATTCGAAATCTGAAATCTGCGCCGCAAACAGCCAATTATTCGAAGGACGCTCACGAGAACGGCAGCGTACTTGGTATTTTTCACGGTGGTTTCGACGCAAAGCAATAGAGTAGAAAACACGAGGTGAGATACCATGTCTTTGTTTGGAGCATTATATATCGGTGACAGCGGACTTCGCGCATCACAAAATGCGTTAAATACAGTAGCGCATAATCTTTCTAACATTAATACGCCCGGATATGTGCGCCAGCAGGTGTCACAATCCGACACTACATATAGTAATAGTTCTACAAACCGTGCCGGTAAGACGCTACAAATCGGAGACGGTGTCAAATATTCCGATTGTAGGCACATCAGGGATGCATTCCTTGATGCCGCCTATCGTGAGGAGTCAGGAAGATATTCCTATTATGAAGTATCTTATTCCGCAATATTAGAGATAGAGGATATTATGGGTGAGTTCGCGGATTCAGCATTCAGCGATTCCGTATCAGCGCTTTGGTCATCAATTCAAGAATTGTCAAAGCATCCCAATGATCCTACGAATATTTCATTATTTGTACAGAAATCGGCTATTTTTGCTGAAAATTCGACGGCTGTATATCAGTCTTTTGTGGAATATCAAAATAATTTAAACAGACAAGTTAAAAATGCTGTAGCCGATATCAATAGTATCGGTGAAAGAATTGTGGAATTAAATAAACAGATTATGAGAATTGAGTCTGGCGGTGTGGAAGGAGCAAACGATTTGCGTGATGAGCGTGATTTGCTGTTGGATACGCTTGCAGGCTATGGAAATATAAAGTATGAAGAAAACGTCAATACTTCTGTAACGGTTTGGTTTAACGGCGTTAACTTTGTAAATGAAACCACCATGAATAAGATGGAGATGTTGACAGATGATGAGTCCGGATTTGTAACGCCATACTGGCCGCACAATACACTCTGGATAACCGATAAAAATGGTCAAAAGGTACAAGATTTTGAATCTGCAAAAGTTTTTGATTTAACAGAAAAGATTTCAATGGCAAACGGAACGGATATGGGTTCGCTTCGAGCACTTCTTTTGGCAAGAGGTGATCACAGTGCAGATTATACGGATTTAGCAGTAGACGTCTGTACACAGAGAAAACTTGATGCACTCGGCATTACCAAAGAACAGTACAATGCAGAATATGGGAAAAAATATTATAATGATTACATTGCAAACTCTGTTATGATGAATGTAATGGGAGAATTTGACAATTTAGTAAATAATATTACTACAAGAATTAACCGTGTCCTTGCTGAAAACTGCGATCCTGTAAGCGGATATCTTTGTAATAAAGATGGTTCACCGATTCAGATGTTTGAAAAGCTTTCGGGCAGCGGTTATGAGAAAGTAATGCTTTCTGATAAAGAATATGAGGCATTAAAAGCAGAAGGAGCACTTTTAATTCCGATTTGCGACGAAAAAGGTAATGTGATTTCAAACAATTACTGGAAATATATTGAAGAGGATCCGTCTAACGCATTTTCACTTTATACGTGTTCCAACCTTAAGATTAATCAAGATTTATTACAGACACCGATGCTGCTTGGATTTTTATTAGAGGATGATTCAGCGGACTTTAATATCGGGAAAGCGCTTGTGGAGGAGTTCGCAAACGAGGATATTTACTTAAATCCAAACGCAACGAAAAAGAGTTCTTTTGAAAGCTGTTATACCGATTTAATGAGCCAAGTAAGTTCCGGCGGAAATACATTTAAGCTGCTCTATGAATATGAACAGCTTGCAGTAGAACAGGCAGAAAATGAAAGACAGACAGTTATTGGTGTTTCTCATGACGAGGAACTAGAACATATGATTATGTTCCAAAATGCTTACAATGCTGCGAGCCGCTATATTAATGTCGTAAATTCCATGCTTGATACGCTGTTAAGTATGGCTCGATAAAGGGGGATTATACAATGCCATCTACATTTTTAGGCTTAAATACATCATATACAGGTTTGATAGCTGCCAATGCATCATTGAACACTACTGCAAATAATATTGCAAATATTGAAACACCAGGTTATACAAGGCAGCAAGTTAATCAGACCGCAGCAGAAGCAATGCGTGCTTATGCAGGATACGGCTGTGTGGGAGCCGGCGTAGACACATTGGGAGCAGAGCGGATTCGAGATATCTATTACGATCAGAAATATTGGAATAATAATTCTAAATTGGGCGAGCAGGAGAAGAAGTTATATTATGCATTGTTAGTTGATAACTATTTAAGAGATCAGAGAGGAACAAATGCTGTAGAAGGTTTCCAAACTATTTTTGATGCATATGACAATGCAATGTCTTCATTGGCGACCAACACGGCAAGTCCAGATCATGCCCGTGAGTTTATAGGAAGTGCGGGTAAATTATGTGAATATTTTAATTTGTTATATAATAATTTCCAAAAGATGCAGATTGATGTAAATGATGAAATCAGCATCAAGGTAAATGAAATCAATGGTATTGCGCAGGAAATTGCTTCCCTAAATAAACAGATAAATACAGTGGAAGTTAATGGCAATACAATGGCGAATGAGCTTCGTGATAAGAGAGATTTATTGGTAGATCAGCTTTCCGCAGTGATTGATGTGGAATGTGAAGAGCGCCCGATTTATACAACCAGCGGTAGAGAGTCCGGAGTTTCTGATTATATTGTGAAAATTGCAGGTGGTCAGGTTCTTGTGGACGGCAAAGATTACAGACAATTAGAATGTATTCCAAGAACTTCATGGCAGAAAGTAGATCAGAATGAAGCGGATGGACTTTATGATATCTGTTGGACGGATTCCGGTCAGGAAATGAATGTACAGGCAACTGTTGTGCGCGGGGAGTTAAAGGGTTTAATAGAAATGCGTGACGGGAATAATGATGAGGCATTTCATGGTAAGATTACTTCCGTAGATACAATCAATAATTCTGTAACGGTGAGAGTGACAGACGATTATCTGAAAAATATTGCGAAATCCACACTGCCTTTAACGGATGGACGGATTGTGCTTGGTGGTGAAAAGTTTTATTATAAAGATTTTGAAGTAACGCTTGACGATAATGGCGAATGCTATTATACTTTTAACCTTTCAGATGACAGAAGCAGGAATCCGGTTCCAATATCCAAAGATAAAATCGGATATAATGCTAAAGTCGGAGAGCAGATGGACTATCAAGGAATTTCTTACTATCTTGCGCAGATGAATGAATGGGTACGCGATTATGCGGCTGCTTTCAATAGCATTTATGGTGGTGAGGATACAAGAGATTTTGATGAAAAGGACAGAACAGGAGCAATCTTTTTTACCGGTGACAATATAGTAACTGGCAAACAGTATGAATTGGAAACAAAAGGGGATTATAGCTCACTATATGCTTGGTATGCATCAAAAGGGCTGAAGGAGAAAGATGGGGGGCTGATTCGTGCTACCTATAAATCTTCTGAAGACGGCTATTATGCGTTAACTGGAGGAAACTTTGCTGTAGAAAATTCGGTAGAGAATGACCCGCGGACGTTTGCAACACATACTGTGGAGTGGGATGGTGAATCAAAATATGATTCTGTATCGGAACTTCTTGACTTATCGACCAATTTGGATAAAATGAGATTTCGAGGCTGTGACGCCAGAAGTTTTTTGACCTGTTTGATGGGAGATGCGGCATTGAATGCAAATAGTGCTTCCAGCTTTAGTGCAGTATATGGGAGTATTGAGGAATCTATAGAAAATAGCCGTTATTCGATTAGTGGCGTGGATACCGATGAAGAAGCGGCAAATATGATAAAGTTTAAGAGTGCATATAATTTGGCTAGTAAAATGATATCTGTTTTAAACGAATGCTATGAACGTTTGATATTGGAAACAGGAGTTTAATAAGTATTCGATAGACATATAATTGAAAACAGGAAAGGGGCGGCGTAAGGTATGGCAATGAGAGTTACAACCAAGATGATGCAGAATACATCTCTTCGGAATTTGAATACAAGTAAGGCACGTGAGGAAAAATTATTGGTGCAGCTTGCCACAGGTAAAAAAATATCAAGACCATCAGATGACCCAGTGATTGCAATTCGAGCGTTGAAGTTGAATTCTTCATTAGATAAAATTAATCAATATTATGAGAAAAATGCGAAAGATGCTGAAAGCTGGCTGGGTTTGACAGATTCTGCAATTGCAACGGTAAATAAAATATTAACAGGTGAGCAGGGGATTCGTCAATATTTTGAACAGGCAGCAACGGGGCATTTGGAGAATGATGACCGGAAGGATATCTTGGATAATATTTCAAAACTTGTGGAGGAGATTTACTCGACAGGGAATGCAAGCAGTGCAGGAAGAAGTTTGTTTACAGGATACCGAACCAATTTACCATTGACATTTAGTAAAGCAAAAGAAGAGAATTATGCCATTACAGAACAGCTTACTAATGAATCGATTGATCAGATTACCTATATTAAACAAGGGGATCTTCCAGCAATTAATGAAGGGAATTTTAAGACAATTAATACCAATGAGTATTATGTGTCCACGAATGATATATATAGAATAAGACTTGCATATAAAGATACGGCAGCTATTAAACAGAAAGTAGATGCGAATGGTAATCCTGAAACGGATGGAAATGGTAATCCGGTTTATGACAGGAATATTACACTGAGTTTTGGTGATTTTAAAGATGGCGGAGTAGTGACAAAGTATAGTGCAGAGAACGGAGATATTAGATGTTTTGAAAATGCTACGGAAGACGCATATACTTTTGCAATAGAAAATCCGGATAAGATGGTTTACATTGCTGAAACCGGTGAAGTATTATTAGGCAGTGACATGCAGAAGGAACTTTCTGAATTGAGCAGCAATACAGAAATCCGTGTAAGTTATGAAAAAGAAAATTGGAAGGTGGGGGATCTTGACCCAATTCATTATTTCTATACAGAGCGAAAAGAGCCAGTTACAGATAGAACATTAAAATATAATCCAGGATTCTTGGAAGGTGGCAGCAAACAGATAATTGAATATGATATTGGCAATAATCAGACAATTCGTGTAAATACTACAGCGGACGAAGTGTTTGATCATGGTATAGGCAGGGACGCAGATGAACTTGTAAATATGATTCAACAGTATGGCACGTTGGATAACAATTATAAGACTGTTCAGGAAATGATTTCTTCTAATAAATATGAGGGAGAAGACCTCACAAAATTGGAACAACATCTTGAAGCTATCGGCAAAGCACGTACTATGATGCGCGATAAAATTGAAAAACAATGTGGTGCAATGCTTACGAGAGTAGATGGATATATTGCAAACTGCACATTAGCTGAAACAAGCTGTGGATCAAGAGAAAGTCAGTTAACCTTAGTTCAGAATAGATTAGGTGTCCAAAAAGAGAATTATGAGGAACTTGTAAGTTCTAATGAAGATGCAGACTACCCAGATCTTGCCATTCAGTTAAACAGTATCCGGATGACATATCAGGCGGCGCTTTCGTCGATTAGTTATGTAATGCAGACATCACTTTTAGACTTTATTTAATGCTTATTGAAATGGAGTGAACAAATTATGAGAGAACTAAATACGCGGGCATTTGGGCCGATTGCAATTGAGGAGGACAAAATTATACGGTTTGAACATGGCATTTTAGGTTTTCCGGATTTAAAGGATTTTACATTGATATTTAATCTGGAGAAAGGGCAGGAGTCAAGCATTAAGTGGCTCCAGTCCCTTCAAGAGCCGAATTTTGCAATGCCCGTAATGAACCCTGAACTGGTAATGCCGGGATACAGTCCGAAATTTGATAGAGATTTCTTAACGCCGTTGGGGGATAATCTTGATGGTGATAATATAATAATGTTTGTTACCGTTACAGTGCCAAAAGACATCACGAAAACGACCGTTAATCTGCGTGCGCCGATTATTATTAGTGTGGACAACCGTAAGGCAGTGCAGCTAATCAGCGATGATGAGGCGTATGATATTAAACACGCGATTTATGACGATTTGATGGCAGATAAGGCAGCACAGGTATAGACAACAGCATTAAGACTATAGGAAGAAGGCAGGTGAAAGGTATGCTGGCATTATCAAGAAGGAAAGGCGAGGCACTGATTATCAATAATGATGTGGAGATAACAGTGCTGGAAATCAAGGGAGAACAGGTGAAGATTGGAATAGCAGCGCCCAAAGAAGTTCCTGTGTATCGCAAAGAGGTATATATCCAGATACAGGAAGCAAATAAGGAAGCATCTGCTAATACGGCAGGTATGGAGCAGCTCGCAAATCTGTTTAAAAAATAGCCCAAAAAAGATTGGAAAAAAATATAAAAACTTTTCAATAAGCTATTAAGAATTTACACATAAGAACCGATATATGTAATAACGAGGTTGAGATAACAAAGTTAAAGTAAAGCCAAGAAGTTCAGGGCGATATACATGTATCGAGCATGGAGGTGAATATCATGTATGTAGAAAGCATGGGAATGTCAGTAGGGAACATGGCAAATACAGCCACGGCAAATATTAACACAGTACGGCAGGCAGGCACAGCAAATGCTGCTCCGATGAAGCAGTCAACAGTGGATGCAGGTACAGTGAAACAGACAGGAGAATCAATAAGTTCAATTCCAGCAAAGCAGACTGTGACGTCTGCCGCAGAGAATACTGTTCGTACAGAATCAGCAGATACAGAACAGGCGAAGAAAGATATCGCAGCTATCTACAGCAAGGATAATGACAAACGTGCTACGCTGGACGAAAAGCGAGCAGCAGAGAACGAGAAGATTCGGAAAGCAATTGACACAATGCGTGCACAGCTTCCTAATTCAGAAGTGAAATTTGGAATTCATGAGAGAACTGGCAGAGTGACAATTAAGGTTTTAGATAAAGGGACAAAGGAAGTTGTAAGGGAAATCCCCGCTGAGAAAACATTGGATATGATAGCGAAATGCATGGAATTTGCAGGGATTTTAATTGACGAGAAAATGTAAGGCTCGAGGTAATAAAAGGCTTGAAATAGATGTATGTAAACGATTCGATAGATACAGAAAGGTAGTGGGATTCAGATATGTCAGATTTATTAAGAATGACAGGCATGTACTCCGGAATGGATACAGAGAGTATCATCGCATCACTTGTAAGTGCAAAACAGACGAAAGTTACAAAACTCAAGGGTGAGCAGACGAAGCTGGAATGGAAACAGACCGCGTGGCAGGATTTGAATAAGAAGATTTACAGCTTATACAGTAGTACGCTTTCAAAGCTGCGTTTAACAGGAGCATACAAGAAGAAGAAAACGACGTGTTCCGACCCCACAAAGGCGACGATTGTAGCAGGAGATACTGCTGTTGAGGGAACGCAAACTTTGATGATTAATAAGACTGCGAAATCAGGCTATTTGACAGGGGCAGAGATTAAGCATACGAAAGTCAGAGAGGAACCGTTGACAGATGATGACGGAAAAATTGTAAAAGATGAGAACGGAAAGACAATATATAAAGAAGTTGTATATGATTCTCCGTTGACGTCAAGCAGCGCAATGTCAGAAATTAGCAGTGGTATTATCGGAAATACGCTTACAGTAACCGTTGGTACAGGTGAAAATGCTAAAACAACGGAGATTGAGATAAAGGATGAAAAGAACGAGAAGGGTGAAACTACCCCGATGACAATAAACAAGTTCCTATCCAAGTTGCGCGAAGCGGGTATCAATGCATCATTTGATGAAGAAAATCAAAGATTTTTCTTAAGTTCCAAAGGAACGGGATTAGAGAATGAGTTTACAATTAAGGACAGCAGTGCTACAAATTCAACGTTGAAAGCACTGGGTATTGATGATAATAATTATATGTACGGCTCTGTATTATCATATAATCAAAATGAACGAATTAAAGGGACAGATTCCGTAGAAAAAGTATTAGGTTCTTTGAATGGACAGAGCCAAAAGATCAATGTGCGTGTTGGCACTAGATCCCATACCATTAATCAGAATGGTACAAATAAGACGTATATTACAGATGGAGAAGATTTTGAAATTACGATTGATGCAACTACAACAATTGATCAGTTTGTTAAGAAGTTGAAAGATATTGGTGTAGATTGTGCATATAATGAGGATAGTCAGCGCTTTGAAATTAAGGGCGACAAGAAGATGGCACTGTCACAGGGACAGGGGAATGGCGCAAATGGCATTACAGATGATCAGATTAGCAAACTTGGACTTAATGCACTAAATAAAGAGGGCGGAATACAAGTAGGTGCAACACTGTTTCAGGATAATCCGCCACCACGTAGATTAAATGGTTCAGAGAAGATCGCAGATTTAGATGATCGAACAGTACCACCAAATTACAGCCTTGTTGGAAAAACGATAGAGGTAACGGTCGGTAGCGGTGATAATGCCAAAACAAGAAAAATAAAGATTACAGATACCATGACGTTAACAGATTTTACCAAAGAGATGAATAAAGCTGGTGTACAGGGAAGCTTTAATAACGCATCACAGCGTTTTGTATTCTCTACGAATCAGGAGTTGTCTATACAGGTAAAAGATGCAAGCGGCAATGTGGAAAGTGACCCGTCTAATTCTCTAAAAGTACTCGGATTACAAGGAGAATTAACGAAGTCAGACAATGAGTGTACTAGAGTCGCTGCTAGTGATGCAGAGATTGTGTTGAATGGTGCAACATTTACTTCATCATCTAATGCTGTAGCTGTTAATGGTTTGACTGTTAATATATTGGCAAAGACAGAAGAAGAAATTCAATTTACTACAACTACAGATTATGATGGGATCTATGATACCATTAAGGACTTCTTTACAGAATATAACGAATTAATTAATGAGATAGATAAACTTTACAATGCCGATTCTGCAAGAAAATATGATATGCTAACACAAGAGCAGAAAGAGGCAATGTCGGATGAAGAAATAGAAAAATGGGAAGGTACGATTAAAGCTTCTTTATTGCGTAAGGATAATTCACTTTCATCTGTAATGAACTCTTTAGTAGAGATGATGATGGGCGGTTTTTACACAAATCCGTTAACAAATGAAAAGAAGGAAGCTTTGATTGATGAATATGCAGAGGAGATGAAGTTAACGCCGGCACAGAAGAAGGCTTTGACAGATGAACAGAAGGAAAATATTTATAATATTTGGTATGTGAAGAACGGAAATAAGAAGTATTTATCTGATTTCGGTATTAAGACATTAAACTATTTTGAAGCGAAAGATAATGAACGTCATGCATATCATATTGATGGAGATGAAGATGATGAAGCTACTGGTACAAAGCAGAATAAGCTGAAGGCGGCAATTGCAGATGATCCAGAAGGAACAGCAGAGTTCTTCGCAGGGTTGTGCAAGAATATGTATGATACCCTCGGCAAGCTAATGGAAAGAACCGATTACAGTAGTATGTATAAGGTTTATAATGATAGACAGATGACAAAAGAGTATGAAAACTATACAAAGAAAATTAAGGAGGCAGAGAAAGAACTAAGTGCATATGAGGACAAATGGTATAAGAAGTTCTCAGCAATGGAAGTGGCACTATCAAAGCTTCAGTCCAACAGTAACGCAGTTACAAGTATGCTTGGTTAAATTTTATCGTAACTGTATTGATTGCGCAACAGCGAAAGAGGTAATTGGCGGATGCTTAAACAAAATGGATATGCACAATACCAAAATGCAAAGATTATGACGGCATCTCCTGCTGAGTTGACCCTGATGCTTTATGAAGGAGCAATTAAATTTGGGAATATAGCAATTTTGGCGATGGAGAACAAAGACCCCGCGAAGGCTCATGAAAATGTTGTAAAAGTTGAAAAAATCATACAGAATTTCAGGGATACACTTGATAAAAAGTATCCAGTATGGAAAGATTTTGAAAATGTATATGTATATTTGCTTCGAAGATGTCATGAGTCCAATATAGCAAAAGATCCAGTGATTATGGAAGAAGTTGTAAAGCATTTACGTTCTATGCGTGATAACTGGAAGGAAGTTATGAAGAAAGTGGCAAGTGATAAGTCGAACCCACAGGCATTGGCAAAAATTGCCGGAGGGCAGAATAATCGCGTTGGGTATACTGTTTCTAAAACCGCAGCTATGCGGCGTACAGGTACTTAACAATCGAGCCACGAAGGGGAAAATGCATGACAGAAGACTATTTGCAGATTATGGTAGAAAGCCTTCAAAAGAAAAATGATGTTTTAGATAAGATAACAGAGTTGGGGAAAAGGCAATTGACTCTTGCTCTGAAACAGCCCCCAGACTTAGAGGCATATGATGCTTTGATGGATGTTAAGGGCAATTTGATAGATGAGCTTGGCAGGCTCGATGATGGGTTTACGCATACTTACGAATTAGTAAAGGATGAGGTGCAAACAAATCCCCATCAGTATCAAGAGCAGGTACACGCTATGCAGGAGTTGATCCGCGCAGCAATAGAAAAAGGCGTTTCTATTGAGGCACAGGAACAGCGCAATAAGCAGGCGATGCAGAATATGCTGCGTACTAAACGCGTGGAAATCAAACAAGTAAAGGTTTCAAACAGCGCTGCCAGCCAATATTATAAAGCCATGAGTCGGATTAATAATATCGATCCGCAGCTTATGGATAGAAAAAATTAACATTCGGCAAGGAAGTCGAATGACAATAAACATGGATGGGTATATGGAATAATTTTTCGGGGTTATTCTAATACTTACACATTACTTAATATCAAATAGATGATTTCATTTAAGTATGATTTCATGTTATTATGATATATAGCGGGAAAAGATTAGAGGAAGTGCACCCCAAGGTGAACTTCCTCTTTTGCGCCCAAAAAGCGAAATGCTGGCGCAGGATCTATGTACCGATTATATATATTACAACTTCATATTGCTTACCAATGTGTAAAGCAAACGGCCGGGTGGCCAACCGGTCACGCTTTACAATTTTCCCAGGGTTAGTGTGAAAAGGAGGAAGAAGTAAATTTTTCACATTGTAAGGGGAGAACTACTTTAATAACGCGGCAAGGATCGCTGCAAGTTTTAATTTCAAGGAGGAAATAATTATGGTAGTACAGCACAATTTACAAGCTATGAACTCAAACAGGATGTTAGGTATCACAACAAAGACGATGGCAGGTTCAACAGAGAAGTTGTCTTCTGGTTATAAAATCAATCGTGCAGCAGATAATGCAGCAGGGCTTTCAATATCTGAAAAAATGAGAAAGCAGATTAGAGGTCTTACTCAGGCTTCTATCAACGCAGAGGACGGTATTTCTTCTGTACAGACAGCCGAAGGTGCTTTGCAGGAAGTTCAGGATATGCTTCAAAGAATGAACGAACTGGCAGTACAGGCAGCAAACGGAACAAACTCTATAACAGACCGTGGATATATTCAAGACGAAATCGATCAGCTTGTAACAGAAATCGATAGAGTTGCTGAAACCACAAAATTTAATGAAACATATCTGTTAAAGGGTGATCCAGTAGGAAATGGCAAGAACGTTTACACACAGTGCTATGGCATGACATTTGCAAGAAATACAGGCTTTAACTCAACTGAAGCAAATGGTGGAACAGGAACTATCAGTGTTCATCATAATTACTTGGGCAATGATGCGTTGATTATCGCAACAAGTTCATTGGGCTCTGCAGTAAAGGCGACATCTGTAGTGCTTACTGGTGGAGATGATATCACAGGATATTTGAGTGATGTTCAGAATGGTTCAAAGGGTACGATTAATACAAATTCCTTTGCAGCATTCAAACTCCAGACAGCAAAAGCTGCATCTGCAAGTATTGCTGTAAATGTTTCGACAGGTGATATGTCTGTTAGGAGTGGTCAGACAGTTTATGTATTAGATAAGGAAAATAATCAGATAATTAAGTTACAATCTGGTGATGATGTATCGAAATATGTAAAGAACGTAAGCGTATCTTCTAGCCGTAATGCAACGGGTGCAGCAGCAACTACTTCAGCAACGACAAGTGTTAGCTTTATGGAGGTGGCAGATGGTTATCAGTTCTTGCAAGTAATGTCTGCAGAAGATGCGGCGGATGTCAATGTTGAGAAGACAAGAGCTGAAGCACAGCTTTATGATGGTCAGGGTAATGCAGTATCCGGTGTAGGATTAAGGGATTACTTCAATCAATTTGGTGTTTATAAGGTTGGTAGTCTGTATCTGGATGCAGAAGGTAAATATGCAATTAACTCATCAGCTAGTATTTCCAATTATGTGAATACCAGCATGACAAGAGTTGCAGATGATTTAAGCTTCAAACTCCATGTAGGTGCAGATTCTGCGAAGGAAAACAAGATTACGGCAACCATTAAGTGCTTAACAGCAGCAGGTCTTGGTATTGATGTATTAAAGCGTTCACAGTCAGGATTGGTGGATGATTCCGGTGCGAAAGCAACAGATGCAATTGATGTAATTGCAGATGCCCTTCAGGTAATCTCCACACAGAGATCCGCACTTGGTGCTATCCAGAATCGTTTAGAGCATACAATTAAGAACTTAGACAACGTAGTTGAGAACACAACAAGCGCTGAGTCAACAATTCGTGATACTGACATGGCAACAGAGATGGTGAAATACTCTAACAATAACATTTTGGCGCAGGCAGGACAGTCAATGCTTGCCCAAGCAAATCAGGCTAATCAGGGTGTATTATCATTACTGGGCTAATCGGTTGATAATAGCAAAATGTAAATATGGTAAGGTAAGAACGAGCAGGCGCACTGGAATTTCCGGTGCGTTTGTTCTATTGTGCGCAGACCTGTGCAGAGGAAATATGCCATTAAGGCGGCGAACAAGTCGCGCTGCGAGTAGGAAAGATGTTTCTTCTCTGCTAGATTGTACACAGCACAAAAAAAGAAAGTTACAGACAATAAATTGATAATACATAATATAACTGATA
This sequence comes from uncultured Lachnospiraceae bacterium, assembly GCA_965114465.1. Taxonomy (GTDB): domain Bacteria; phylum Bacillota; class Clostridia; order Lachnospirales; family Lachnospiraceae; genus COE1. The sequence continues at coordinate 4,392 of CBCOYO010000008.1, read as the reverse complement.
GTTCCCAAAATTATTCTTAAATTTGTAACATTCATGTTTTTCAAAATTTTCAAAATTTTTTAAAAAAGTGCTTGCAATTTTTAAAATAGTCGTATATAATAATAATTACCAAGTAACACAAAGAAAACAAATCAATAAAAGCACTGGAAAGGATTAGAAGGGAATTCTTGAAAGGGCAGATAAGGTTGGATTATTTTATAAAAGTGATTGTTGAAATAGAAAGATTTCGTGAAATAGAAGGGTTTTATGAAATAGAGGGGTTTTGACAAGAACAAAAATAAAATAAAAAAGTTTTCAAAAAGGCTAAAGTAGAAGGAACTTGAAGCCGATAAATAGTGTGAAGGGAAAACTCCAAGGGATTGGAGGAAAAGAAAATAAGTTTCATAGGGGTGTGGAGCTTATTGGATTGGGCGGAATGAATGGAGTACAGGAAGCCTATAATAGACATATCAACAATTGAATAGTTTTAGATATGGATATCGGGAAGTATAAGGGATTATAATTAATATGTAAGAGGGCAGTTGTAGAATCGTTGGAGTATGGCGGTTTTATTAAAGTGTCCCATTTGGTGTGGGTAAAATTAGTATAGAGTTTTAAGCAAATACTTGTAAAGGCTGTAAAACAATAGAATTATATATAAATTATTGTGTATATAAGTATATTTTGACCATATAAAAACATATATATCATTAAAGTTGTTATATAACGGGATTGTGGAATACAATAATGCACAAATTATATTTCACGAAACGGCACAAGGCAGACGGCGACAGACCGATGCCGTTTGTCGAAAAAGCCAAGACAGGAAGTCAGGCACCCGATTATATATAGATAAAAACTGAATATAGCACAAATCAAAACAATCAAAGCATGATAGATGGAAGGGCGGCCGACTGGATATCTGGATTGCGTTCCGGCTCTGTTAAAATGGATTTTAAGGGGCATGGAAATGACAGGCTGCGGCAAGGAAGCCGCGGAACAGCATAACCACTAATTTATATTTCAAGGAGGAAATAATTATGGTAGTACAGCACAATCTTCAAGCAATGAACTCAAACAGAATGTTAGGTATCAATCAGGGTACTATGGCAGGATCTACAGAGAAATTATCTTCTGGTTATAAGATTAACCGTGCAGCAGATAATGCAGCAGGCCTTTCAATTTCTGAGAAGATGAGAAAACAGATTAGAGGTCTGACACAGGCATCTACGAACGCAGAGGATGGTATTTCTTCAGTGCAGACAGCAGAAGGTGCATTGCAGGAAGTTACAGATATGCTTCAAAGAATGAACGAGTTAGCAGTTCAGGCAGCAAACGGCACAAACTCACAGACAGACCGTCAGTATATTCAGGACGAAATTGACCAGCTCGTAACAGAAATCGACCGTGTTGCTGAAACAACAAAGTTCAATGAAACATATCTCTTAAAGGGCGATCAAGCTGGAAACGGCAAATCAGTATATACACAAAGTTATAATGTTACTTATATGAGAAATACTGGATTTAACACAACAGATGTAAATGGTGGAAACGGAACTATCAGTGTTAAACACAATTATGTAGGAAATGATTCCTTAATTATTGCAACCAGTAGCTTGGGATCATCTGTAAAGGCAACTTCTGTAGTTTTAGGCGGCGGTGATGATATTACAGCATATTTGGATAGCGTAGATGGCGGTACAACAGGTACTATTAATACAAGTTCTTATGCAGCATTTAAGCTTACGCAGGCATCTGTAGCAACAAATAGCATTGCTGTTAATGTTTCAACTGGTGCAATGTCCGTTAGAGATGGTAAGGAAGTATACGTTCTGGATAAAGAGAATAATCAGATTATCAAGCTGCAGGGCGGTGATGATGTATCCAAGTATGTAAAGAATGTTAGCGTATCAATGAATAGAAACGCAACAAGTGCATCAAATACTACTTCAGCAACGACGAGTGTTACTTTTATGGAAGTGGCAGATGGATATCAGTTCTTGACAAAATTGGATGATGATGAAGCATCAGAGGTAAAAGTAGAGAAGACAAAAGGCGAGGCACAACTCTATGATGGTCAGGGTAATGCGGTATCCGGTGTAGGATTGAAGAATTACTTTAATGAATTTGGAGTTTATAAGTCGGGTAGTCTATATACCGATGCAGAAGGTAAGAATGCAATTACATCCGCAGCAAGCATCTCTACTTATATTAATACAACATCGACAAGAGTAGCAGATGATTTGAGCTTCAGCCTTCATGTAGGTGCAGATTCTGCTAAGGAGAACAAGATTACTGCTAGAATTCAGACTATGACAGCAGCAAGTCTTGGAATTGATGTATTAAAGAGCACACAGTCTGGTATTGTTGACTCTACAGGCGGCAAGGCTACAGATGCTATTGATGTTATCGCAAGCGCATTGCAGCAGGTATCTACACAGCGTTCAGCTCTTGGTGCTATCCAGAACCGTTTGGAGCACACCATTAAGAATTTGGATAACGTTGTTGAGAATACAACAAGTGCTGAATCTTCTATCCGTGATACAGATATGGCAACAGAGATGGTTAAATACTCTAATGTTAATATCTTAGCACAGGCAGGTCAGTCTATGTTAGCACAGGCTAATCAGTCTAACCAAGGCGTACTTTCACTTCTTTAATTCGTAGTCTGAATTAAGAGGGTAAGCGAAAACGCTTAGAATAGAGAATAAGAGAACGGGATTTCAGGTAGTAATGCAATAATATTGAAAATATTACACTTCTGAACGGAAGGAGCCAGTGCGAAAGCACTGGCTCTACTTTTTTATGCGCAGACTCGTGCAGGGGAAATATGCCGCTAAGGCTGCACAGCGAGTAGGAGAGAACGCATTCCCCTACTCGATTGCACACGAGTAAAGTTGTATTTGCAACTTTACACTTTTTTTTATAAAAATTGTATTGATTTGTGCGCCAATTTATACTACACTAAACTATACGTACTACGCTTTTTTGAGAACAATGTTTTTGGGAGGAACTGCTATGTATAGGAAGGTAATGAAATTCTTAGAGGCATGGAAAGACAGCAGACACCGCAAGCCCTTAATTTTGCAGGGTGCGCGGCAGGTTGGAAAGACATACTCTATATTGGAGTTTGGGCGAATGCATTATGAAAACGTTGCATATTTTAATTTTGAAACGAATCCCAAACTGTCTGAAACGTTTGAGGAAAGCATTAGTCCAGATTATTTGCTTCCTATATTGTCACATATAGCGGGGCAGACGATTATAAAAGAAAAAACATTAATCGTGTTTGATGAGGTGCAGTTATGCGAGAAGGCGCTGACTTCATTAAAATATTTTTGTGAGGATGCGCCGGAATATCATATAATTGTAGCGGGGAGTCTGCTTGGTGTAGCAGTGAATCGAACGGAATTTTCGTTCCCTGTTGGCAAAGTAGATATTAAGACGTTGTTTCCTATGGATATGGAGGAGTTTTTACTGGCTCAAGGGGAACAAGAACTTGCGGAACAAATCAAGGAATGTTTTCAGACGAATGTACCATTGCCGTCTGCACTCCATAACGCGGCAATGCAGCGTTACCGCCAGTATCTTGTAATTGGTGGAATGCCAGAGTGTGTAAAGAAATTTGCGGAAACACAGGATTATATTTTAATCCGCCACACACAGGATACAATATTAGTAAGTTACCTTAATGATATGAGTAAATACAACAATTTAAATGAAATTAAAAAGACGCGCCTTGCGTTTGACAATATTACAGTGCAGCTTTCCAAGAAAAATACACGCTTTCAGTACAAATTAATTAAAAAAGGCGGACGTGCATCAGAATTTGAAAATGCAATTGAATGGTTGACCTTATCAGGTATTGTTTCACAGGTTTATAAAGTTGAACAGGTAAAGAAGCCGTTGGAAAATTATCGTGATATTGATTCTTTTAAAATCTACGTAGCTGATTTGGGACTTCTTTGTGCTAAAAAGGATTTAGTAGCAAATGATGTGCTTTATATGGTGGAGGAGTTAAATGATTTCAAAGGTGGTATGGCAGAGAATTATGTAAATACACAGCTTACCATGAATGGATATACAACATATTATTGGGAATCGGAGCGAGGAGCAGAAATAGATTTTATAATTCAGCGTGATGGACAGCTTATTCCTATAGAAGTAAAGTCTGCTGATAATACAAGAGCAAAAAGCCTGAAAGTATACATGGAAACATTTAAACCAGCGTATGCTATTAAAATTTCTGCAAAAAACTTTGGATTTGAAGACGGAAAAAAGATTGTTCCGTTATATGCGGCGTTTTGTATTTAATATTTTTAGATTATTTCAACACCTTGTTAATGAACTATTTCAACGTTACAATTCACACTCATGCCAGTTTTTATTAGCTTATAAGTTACTGCGGTGTGA
>CBCOYO010000007.1:20677-46715 GCA_965114465.1 uncultured Lachnospiraceae bacterium | reverse complement strand
TTAGCATTTTGGCGCATGATTCCCACTACTTTGGCGTGGGTGTGAAAAGTAACGATATTTTACTTATTGATAGGTAAAAAAATATAAATATTGACGGTTTTTATAAGAATGGCTATAATAATGTATGATAAGGAAGTGATAGTTTATGTGCAGACTGGTTAGTATAGACACGAATTTTAATACAAAAATTATGGTAGCAGATATCAAAGCAGAGTATATTAATAATATTTTACAAAAGGCAGGTTTATGTAAGAATATTAGTCGTATATATCTTTTTGGTTCTGCTTTAAAAGAGGAATGCAAAGAAGCTTCGGATATTGATATATTGGTAGTCAGTGATATTGCCCGCTCAAAATTATATAAAACGAAAAGTTTTAATTTATTTTTAGTGGATTTGCATGAAAAGGATAATTATTATCAACAGTATGATGTAATATGCGTGCATGGAATGCAGGAATTGGAAAAGAATAGGCATCGGGTAATGCTATATTATGATATACTTATGAATGGTGAGGAACTTTATAGGAGGAATGTATAATTATGCCAATATCATTATTGTCATATGCGGCAGCAGATATAAAAGCGGCGCAGTTGGCATTGAAGGCAGTAAAAAATAAAGAGGGTAATGAGAAAGCAACCAAGGGAATAGCGGCATATCATGCACAACAGGCTATAGAAAAAATGGTGAAATCGGAGATATATCGAGTAAGTCCGAATATTAATCCACGACAAATGTATACTGATTGGGAAGCTGCTGGACGGTACGATCTGCATTTTTCTGTGAGAATTGATTCAATTGAAAAAGCGATAAGATTGGCACAAAGCTGGATGAAGGAATTAAAAACTACGTGATGTTTTGTTTCTGAATAATAAAAGGGAGAAACTGCCTATGGAAAATAAAATATCCACTGATATTTTTACCCCAATAAACCACCGAGAAATTGATTTTTATGCTGACAAGCTGCAGGATAGTGCAATTCCTGCTGTTTTTTCCTGCACGGAGCTGTTAGAATGGCTTGACAAAACAGGCCGCCGGCTTTTTGATGAAGATTTAATCATGGATTACGGCATCGACTGCTTGCGGTTGTACCTTTTATTTGAAAAAACGCCAAAAGAAAACGACGCACCATACTATAACAGTTGGAACGAGGGCGCATTGGAGGGGATTTATAAATTTTTGAGTAGAAGCCGCCGAATGGTGCTTGCCGCTGCCGAATGGAACTGCCGTGGCAATTATACAGACATATTTACAGAAAAAGATTACAAAAGAATACAAGCAGCCGCCGAAAATACCAAACAAAAAATAAACGAGTGCATTACACATGGCAATACAACAGCAAACCGCCATAAAATTGTATCTCTAATAATGGAATTGCAAAAAACGCTTCAAAAAGAACTAAAAATCAATGAAATCACCGCAAAGCTGCATACACACGCAATCGAAACAGCAGTTCCCAAAGGAGAGCATAAGAACGGAACAACAGAACCAAATCCATTTCAGGAAAAAAATAAGCCGCAGGAAGAATCAATTATTGAGATTTGCCGAACCTACATTGCAATCACAGCACCTTTTAGCCCGAATATTGCAAAGATATTGTGGGCGGGGTTACAATTTTAGTGTTTTTATGCAAGATTTTGAAAAGGGAGAATAGATTATGCCAGAATTATATGAAAAAGAAGGAATTATTTATTTTGAAAAGCCGTATAAAACAGATTTATGGGAATGGCTGAATACACATATCGGCATAGACACTTTGTTTGTTCGGAATCGTCAGGCTTTGGATAATGATATTATCTATGTTTTAGCGTATGCAAAAGATAAAACGTATAATAACAAATTAAGAGAAATTAATAAAAGCAGAGAAGATACAAGTCTATATCGGGGAATTGCAGAGGAGGAGGTATGCGCTATTGATTCGGTTTCGATATAATAAATTGACAAGAAGTTATATAACTTCTTTGGATATGCTAATGAAGAATAAGGATTTTGTGTCTATTAAGTTTGATACAGGTGCTTCTAATACTATTATTACGACAGGTGCATTAGGGCTGGATGGTTCACAAATTGATAGATTGTTCAATAAAATTCAAGATAAAAATTTGAAAGGACGTGAGTTTACTTCTGCATCAAGTAATAGTTTTCTTGGATATTCGTGCTATTGTGATGGATTAAAGATTGGAGATATTCAAATCAAAAGATTTTATTATTATATAGTTTTTAATGATACATCTAAAGCATTATTGGGAGATGATTTTATATCATGCTGTATATTTAATCATGGTTTTAAGAATGATATTATAGTTACAGCTTTTAATTTTGATGAATATGAAAAACAATATTTACATAGTGCAGGGTTAATGGATATATTTGAAGTTTTTTGAGCCAATTAAAATAAGGTATTAAAAAATAAAGGAAATTAACATAATTTAGAAAAAAAAGCAGAAATTGTCTATACAATTTCTGCTTTTTGTATTATAATAGAATCAATTAGTGGATTACATAATATGTCAACAGAAATAGGTATATCAATATGGTCAGCAGGAGTTATCGAAAAAATACAGACGATACAGCCGCAAAAAGGCGTGTTCGATATGGCAACTACAGTGAGGGGTACGACCCAAAAGCAGTAGAGCATGACTTGCTTACAATCCGCCAGTTAATGAAAGGCAGGAAAAAAATCACGATGCAGCTCGCGCAGGAGATTTATTATAAAATCAAGAGCGAAAATATTCAATTCCGCAGTGATACTGGAGAGGATTTTCTGCATAAGCTGCTGCAAAATATGACTCAAGCGCAGGTTCAGGAGATTGACAAGACCGTTCAGCGAAAGAAACAGCGCAGGAATCAAAAAAAACAGTTGTTACGGATAAATAAAAAAATAATTGTCGGGATGTTTACCATACAACTGGTTTTATGTGTTGTCTTTTTAAATTGGAATCTGATACTGGATTTCCGAACAAACTATGAAACCAGCAGGCTTCAAGCGAAAATCGGAAGCCAAAATACCGACTCTGCAAAAACAGCAGTACAGTCAGCCAATGCAGGAACAGAGCAGGAAGTGCAAGCCGCAGAAGTAGGAACAACACAAGAACCACAGCGAACGGGAACAGAACAGGAAAGGCAAACTGTAGCAGGAACAAAGCAGGAAGCACAACAAACAGAAACAGAACAAGAAGTGCAAGCCACAAAAGCAGGAACAGAACAAGAAGTGCAAGTAATAAATACTGGGACAACACAATCGTCGCAGCAAACGATGCAGTCAGCAAATGCCCAAGTCAATCAAAATGAAAAGACAACTACAGAACAAGAAAATTCAAGAATAACACCTGCTATATTAGAAAAATTTAGGGTGTTATATTATGAGAACCCTGATTTCGCGGGCTGGTTGAAAATTGGCGGGACGAAAATCGACTATCCGGTAATGTCACGGGCAGGAGATAACAACTATTATTTAGATAAAAATTTCACACATCAGAAAGATAAAAACGGGCTGTTAATCTTAGATTACCGCAGTGATATGCTGGCAGAGAAGCAAAATATTATTATTTATGGCCACAATATGAGAACAGGCGTTATGTTTGGAACGCTAAAGCAATATAAGGATAAAAATTTTTGTGAAGCGCACCCTACCATTCAGTTTGACAGCCTTTATGAAGAAGGTGAATATCAAGTGGTTGCGGCGCTGCTTTCGGAGGTTGCATATGAGGACGAAGATGTATTTCGGTATTATGATGCAATTGATATTAGCACAGAGGAAAGCTTTCAAGCATTTAAGGAAAATATTTATCAAAATGCAATCTATACTATCGGCGACGAATTGCAGTATGGGGATTCCTGCTTGGTATTGTCTACCTGTGATAATTATAAGGAAGACGGACGTTTCGTCGTTGTAGCGAAAAAGAAAAAATATCTTTAGAAAAAGCGATATTAATAAAAATGGAGGTTAAACTTATGTATCGGAAATTAAAAAACATACTTGGAGTAAGCCTAATGGTGCTGGCGGTTTTGCTTGCGCAGATACCAATGCCTGAAGCACAAGCGGAAATTGAAAATGGCAGTGCAGTACAGCAGGATATGGTGCAAAGCAGCACAGTTACAGTTACCTTTAGCATGAACGGAGGAAATTTTTACGGCACTTACAATGATTATGAGTTTAAAAATCAGTCGCCAGTGCTTGTTTTGGACAGCAAAGAAAAGATTGCAAGTTTTCCGTCTGATAAAGGCGCATCTTACAATAGCTACAAAACTGATAAGGAAACTTGGTATACAGACAAAGAGTGTTTGACGGTATTTGACAAAGAAAGCGAAATAACCGAGAGTGTGACTTTGTACAAAAAATGGTATTATATCACCTCTGACGGAACAACACTTGCAGACAAAGGGTTTTACATAAGTCCTGATGGAACGGTACTTTATAAGTATGACGGAAGTGAAATTAATGTCGAGATACCAAACACCGTTACCACCATTGCAGCGGGCGCATTTGAAACATTGGAAGAAGTGCGTGGAATAACACTTCCTCCCAATATTGAAAGAATTGATGACAATGCGTTTTCAGGAGCAGAAAGCGGAGAAAAGATAATTTATGTCTATGATTCCCAGACAGAGCAGTCAAAGCACTTCGGCAAAACTTTAGATGATAAATATGAGCAGCTTGTATACAGTGAATATTTAGATAAAGAAAAAGTAGAGGAAATGGTTGGCATAAACTATTCCGGAACGGAAAAACAGAAAGCAGAAGATACATCTAAAAATACGAATACGAATGAAAACACAAATTCTGCAAAAACGAAAGATACTACAGCAAATACAGATTCTGCAAAAACGGGGGATGTTGTAACAAACACAGGTTCTGCAAAAACAGAAGAGTCTGAAGAAAAAGCGGCAGACGCTTTTCGAAATGAAGCATCAGCAAAAAATGGAACAGTTACCGATCCCACTAAGGAATTAAAATCAGTGCAAGGTATTTCTTTATCAAAAGATGCTGTAACAATAGCACCAAGTGAAACATCCAAAGATACAGAAAAAACGGAAGAAGCTTCTAGTAAAAAAGAAGAAACCTCCAAAAATGAAGAATCAAAATCCGAAACGAAAGAAGAAACCTCCAAAAATGAAGAAACCTCTAACAACAATAAAGATACTTCTAAAAATGAGGAAACTTCCAATAATAAATCAACGGATACTTCTAAAAATGAGGAAACTTCCAATAATAAATCAACGGATACTTCGAAAAATGAAAATCAAGAAAACGCTAACGATAACTCAAATAATACATCCAATAAAGAGGAAACATCCGAGCAGGAGGAGTCCCCAAGAAAAGAAGAAACTTCCAAAGACCAAGAACCTTCTAATAATAAAACAACCGATCAAGGAAAAACAGACAATAAAACAACAGACGACAAAACCAGCGATAAAGAACCAACAAACAAAGAAACAACAAACAAAGAAACAATCAACAAACAAGAAACAACAACAAACAGCGATTCAGCAAAAGAAGATTCTTCTTCCAATGAAAAAGAATCCTCAAACAAGGAATCTTCCAATACAAATACAACTTCCGGTGAAGAAGGCTCTAGTGCAAATCCGACCAATGAGGAAGAATCATCACAGCCGCCAACTTCCAGTGAAGAAGGCTCTAGTGCAAATCCGACCAATGAGGAAGAATCATCACAGCCGTCAACTTCCGGTGAAGAAAGTCCCAGTACAAAGCCTTCCGAGAAGCCTGAAACGCCCTCCTCACCCGGAGTGATTGAGATTGATCCAGACAAGAAATACACAGTAACCTTTAAAACTGGGATTCCTGATGTTTCTGGTGAAAAACGTGAGGTATTAAATGGACGCACGATTTCTGAAATGGTTTCTGTTGATGGGAAACAACCGACTCTGCTGAAAAAAGACGAATTTGCATTATTGAAAGATGATGGCAGCAAAGAAACCACCTATACATTTGAGGGCTGGTATAAAGATGCGGAATACACTGTTCTATGGGACTTTGCAAATGATACTGTAGAGAGCGATATCACGATCTATGCAAAGTGGAATGCGGAAGCAAAAGCATATTATTCTGTTACTTTTAAGGCAGAGGGAGCAAAAAATATTCCCGCTCCTATTAAAGTGTATGACGGAGATAAGCTGAAAAAGCCTTCTAAAAACCCGAAGATTGCCAACAAGGAATTTAAAGGCTGGTATACAGGCGAGGCAGAATCCGATAAAAAGTTTTCTGGTTGGAATAAGCCTATTAAAGAAAATATTACATTGTATGCAAGATGGGAAGAGAATGGATATTCCGTAACCTTTGATATGAACGGCGGCGGTTTTACTGGTAATTATAACGGCGGTGCGTATAACAATGCATCTAACATTAAAACAAAGGTTGCGCTGGGCAAAGGAATTGATTCCGCAGCCTATCCCGAAAGTGTTACTTCGGCCAATATGAAATATAATAATTATAACACAGATTCCAATTGGTACACAGATAAGGAGTGCTTAGCACCTTATTCTAAGAAAAATTCCAACGGAAGCGATAAGGTATTAGAGAAAGATATTACATTGTATAAAAAATGGTATTATACCAATTCCGGTTTTACAATGAATCCAAATGGTGCGGTGTTGTATAAGTATAACGGAAGTTCAGAAAATGTCGTAATCCCAAGTACGATTACCACAATCGGTGAGAATGCATTTTCAAATTTAAGCGGCATTGCAAGCATTACACTTCCAGAAAAAATCGTGGATGTGCGCTCCAATGCATTTAGTGGTTTGGAGAAAGTTTCCAAAGATGTCACAATAACAGCACCTGCCAACGCTGAAAATGCGCAGAAGAAAGCGCAGGAATTGGCTAAGCAGTATAAGCATCTTGTATATAAAAGCCCAGATAAAAATGCAAACTCTGATAAAAAAGAGAAAAATAGCAATGAAACGGTTAGCGTAGTAGATGCTGGAACAATTAAGCTTGGCGCTTCCGGCGTTGGGAATAATAACAGTAGTAATAATCAAGAAAAGACAACCGATAAAAACAATAACACTAGTAAGATAACAGTTGGTATTAATGATAATGGCAAGTCTATATTGGGCAGTACAGCACAGCAGATAAGCAATGCGGTTACCCTTGCCAATGCGCAAGCACAAGCAAACGCTGCAAAAGCATCCGTTATGATTGATCCCGATACTGGCGCAGCCGTAAATACAACAGGAATAGAGAATGGTAATAATACATCTGTAAATACAACAAGTCCATCCCAGACTTCCGGCACCGCATCGGGTGTAACACAAACTGCAGGTGGCACAAAAAATGCGTCGTCAGCTTCCAGCAATAATAAAACTGGGACAGCTTCCAACGCAGCAGCATCACAAACGACAGTTCGCAATTCGGCAGCGGCAGCAAGTGCACCGCGAAGCAATGAACATATTAAAGACGCAACCCCGAAGACAGGCGATCCAATACAATATCGTATGTTATTGGTATGCTGCCTGTTCTCCATCGGTGTGCTGCTTCTTCTTACAGGAAACGGAAATAAGAAGAAAGCTGCTGCATCTTAGGAAGTTCTTCAGGGTCTGCATATTTCTGTATTACAGAATAAATTAGTTCCACTTCATTTTTTTCAAAAGAAATGTTGTTCTCTTTGCTAAACTTTGTTAAGGTAAGCATAAAGGACATCATTTCTTTTTTGTCTGCGAAATTTACCTTCTGACTTTGAATAAACAGTTTTTCCAGAAAAGTAAGTTTTGATTTGTCAATACCTTTTAAAGCAGGATCGCTCATCCAACGATTATCGGCTTCCATAACAATCATTCTCCCTAAATAATAAATTTAAAAACTATTTTAACGAATTGAATAGCTGCATCATATCATTGATATCCCCTGCATTTAGATTTCCCATTCCTTCCATATTTGGCAAATTGCCTAAATTTGCCAGATTTCCAAGGTTTGCCAGATTGCCCAAGTTTCCTAGAGCGCTCATATCAGACCCTAAATCCATATCGGGATTCATACTTTGTATTAATTCTAGCATCTGCTGCATTTCCCGCATATTTTTCATCGTGCGGAAAGCAGATAAAATCTGATGAAAGCTTTTCTCCTCATTTGGTGCAAGATATTGGTGCACTGCATGGTAAATCCGCTCCAAATTTGCACTGATATCAGGTGGTTCTTGCTGCGGCATAGAGCTGCCCTGCGTAGCAGAACTGCCGCTGTTTTTATCAAACTTTGCCTCCGAAGAACCCTCGGATTGCCGCTCTTTTTGCGACTCCGAAGAATTACATGACAAAATCCCCTGATGCATTGGTGAATTGCCGGAATTTATCAGGGAAAGTGTATGTTTTAATTCCATATATTTAATTATAGCAGGCAGCATTTGAGAACTGCCAGATTCCATAAAGGGGAGCAGAGATTTTAAAATCTGGATATGATTGTTCGTATAAAAATGGTCAAACGCCAGTACATAATCATTATCCTCCATAAATATAAGCCCCCAATCTACGAATATTTATAAACAAGCCTCATACGATATAAAATAACGGTATGTGCACCATAAATGCGGCGCATAAATCCGTATATTAATATATGAAGCGATACAATCACATATGCAAAAGCGAAAGCAAATACATTTGCAATTCGCTTTTGCTTTTGGTAAATAGAACCAAGAAGATCTGCGCCGGCAAAGACGCCGGCGCTCTCCTCTAGCAGAGCGAATGTCTTTAGAAATTAGCAGCAGCCACAGCCGTTGTTATTTCCGCATCCGCAGCCACCGTTGCCGTTGCCGCAGCAGCACAGAAGAAGCAGAATCCAAATCCAGCTCCCGCATCCGTTGCTCTCGCCACAGCCACAGCCGCATCCGCCACCGAAGTTGCTGATACCACATCCGCCGTTACCATTGCCGCAGCAGCACAGAAGAAGCAGAATCCAAATCCAGTTGCCGAATCCGCCGAATCCGCATCCGTTATCACAGTTTGTAGGTTGGTTGCATCCGCAGTTGCTTGCTTGTAAATCACTCATTGTAAAATACCTCCGAAAGAAGCTTTTTTCTATACTATATGACCGATTCCAAAATGTGTTACTGTTGTGATGCAAAGAATCCAAAAAAATTTTGATTAAATTGTAATAAATAATGCGAAAATACTTGAAATAAACTGAAAATATAGTACAATATAATATATATGTCAACTAATTAAACATATTATTTATGTAAATCCGAAAATAGTACAAGAAGTGAAAAGCAATGAGAAAGGGAGAAAAAATGGCGGAATTACAATGGACCATTGAGGGCAGGCGCTTCCGAAGCCAGGAGGAGTATATGGCGGCACTAAGGGATAAAGAGCTCATTGATTCCATTACCAGTAATTTGAACTTGGACGACCCAAAGGACATCGAGAAGCTGTACATGGAATTAAAGAATGGGAAATACGAATTTGAATCCGTCGTAGGCAGACAGTTTGACGATAACGTCTATGAACTGTATGAGCGGATACGGCAGGAACGCCAGCGCAAAGAGGAGGAGAAAAAGCAGAAAGAAGAGAAGCGTAAGGCTCGCAAGCAGGTCAAAATGATGGGGAAAGTTAAGACAATGAGGAGGAGCAAGACGCTAGGGCAAGTCCAGACGGTGGGGCAAGCCAAGACAATGGGGCAAGCTAAGACGGTGGGGCAAGTCCAGACAATAAAACAGGCGAAACAGTCTAAAATTAAGTTAGATGACTTTGACCCCGCAATGCAGGAAGAAATTTTGCGGGTGCTTCGCAAGAAAGAACGCAAACGAAAGTGTATGATAGCGGCATGTGCTGTAATCTGTCTGGTATGTTTTGGATATGTGGGAGCATATTACCAAGTTTCTGCCAAGAGCGCAAAAGAATTTGAGGAACTTTTGGCACTCAAGGAAGCAGGATCAACTGGCAGAGCGGCAAAGAGCGGCGCGAAAATCCATTTTACAGAAGATAATGTCGTAATACCCGATATCCTTCCAGAATATGAAAAAATATATAATAAGAATAAAAAGCTAATCGGATGGATAAAAATTGACGATACAATAATTGACTACCCTGTTATGCAGACAGTCAATAATGAGTACTATCTCGATCATAATTTTAATCAGGAGGAGGATCGTAACGGCTGTATTTTTATGGATTATCAGTGTGATATCCTACGCGGATGTGACAATATCATACTGTACGGGCATCATATGAAATCGGGAAAAATGTTCGGCTCTTTAAATAAATACAGCAAGGAATCTTATTATCAGGAGCATCCAACCATATTATTTGATACGATTTATGAGAAAGGCGAGTATCAAGTAATGTACGTATTCCGTTCTAAGGTTTATTCGGAGGAGGATGTCACCTTTAAGTATTATCAATTTATCAATGCCGCTTCAGAGAAAGAGTTTAATTCTTATATTCATGAGATGTCGGCGTTGTCACTATACGATACGGGAGTAACCGCAAGCTACGGCGATCAGCTTTTAACCCTGTCCACCTGTGATTATCAGGAGAAAAAGGGAAGATTCGTCGTTGTTGCAAAAAAGATTTCGTAGATGTGTAAGGGGACTAAAAATTTTAATGGGGAGAAACAAGATGACAAAGAGTAGAAAGAAAAAGAAAAATTACAAGCTGAGAAGGCGTGTAAAGCGTACAATTGCCGCTCTTGTAATGATTATGGCAATTGTAATCGCAGCGATACCAGTCGAAAATCTGGGAACGATGCGGGCGGCGGCTGACAGTAAGCAGTTGACGGATAATGACTATACGGGATATGCGTATGGTAATTCGCAGCTTGATTTTGGTGCAGACGCAGAGATAAGTAGTAATTTGCAGCTCACTAAAACGGAGAGTGATGGATATACAGGTGATGAAGTTAAAACGTATATCTTTACAGGCGGAGTGCTTGTAGAAAAGTTAAAGGTGAAGCCAAAAACTAATGGTGCAAAGGAAGGTATTGTCAGTGGAATTGCGGATGGTGCTGATAATAATGTAGTGATTAATTCAGAAGAATATTTAGATTATGTTGTAATAGATGCTGATTATATGAATGCTGTTGTTTCAGCTTTGGCAAATGAAACATACGAAGCATCTGCTAAATCAGAAAACCTGAAACAAAATACGGCACCAACAGGTTTGAACCTTACTCCAACAACATTAGATACAAAGAAATTAACGATAGATACATTTAGAATTACTGGCAATACTACGAACCAGAACCTCAACTATACTAGCAATACAAACCGTTATACTATTATTACTCCGGCAGATGGAACAGGAGAGGATATTTTAAAAGAACAAACAGATTATAATGATTGGGCAGCAGATATTGATGAATACAATCAGAAAATGCAAGAAGCACAAGATAAAATAGATACATTTATAAAAACATATGGTGCGGCAGGTGCAGATACTACAAATGCATCGACAGAATGGACGAATTTAGTAAATGAAGTAAATGGTATTACTCAACCGGCAGCATTTCAAAAAAAATTTGGTGATTTATGTATGGGTGCTGGCGGCACTACGGATTATAAGTCGAGTTTCTTACATAAGACAATATGTGACAGGGCGGTAACATCTAACAATTTATCCTTGAAAGGTGCAAGCTTGATTGAAGCAGGTGACGGAAAATTTGTAATTCGTATGCAGCCGGATGGATTGGCTAGTGAGCAGATTACAGATGCCAGCAATCATTTAATTACCGGAAAGATAACAGTAGAGGGTATTGCAAATGATGCGTTTAAAGGGAATCGAGATATTACCAGTGTTTCCATCCCAAATACTGTAAAATTTATTGGTGACCGAGCATTCTATAAATGCTCTGGACTTGCAACAGTTAATTTCGCTGATGGATCTAAAGTGGAGAAAATCGGTGCAGAATCATTTTTAAATTCCAATGTCAGCAACATTCATTTCCCGATTGCATTAAAACAGATTGGTGTTGGCGCTTTTGCAAAATCTGCTTTAGTAACAGCGGAATTTGATGATAAGGCAGAAGGAAATCCTATCGTTATCTGGCCATATGCATTTTTTGGCTGTGAACAGTTAGCAAATGTAGAATTTCCAACATTTGAAGTCAATGCAAAAACAAATTTTGTAATTGGTAAAGGCGCATTTGCGGTTGATTCAAGAAGCAACGGCGGCGCAATGACCACTTTTACGTTCCCAGAACAGATTGTTGATATTATTTCAACAAATAATACCTATGCTGAAACTCTATTTGGTATAAAAAATCCAGAAGATAAGACGACTGGTGTAGAAAAGAATGAAGATGCATTTGACTATATCTTATCCGGCAGAAACCGTTTGGAGAAAGTAACCTTCCCAATTGAGTTAGGTGACACAAAGATTCCGGATAATACATTTATCGGCTGTTTTGGCTTAACAAATGTAATCTTCCCAGAATCGGCAGACGCAGCGTACTATACGCCAACAGAACTTTTCAAGAGTGTCGAGCACGCAAATGGCTTAGTAGTAGATGGCCCTGCCAATAAGAGAGGTGCGGCAAACAATCCGGCTTCTCCGAGAGTATCAACCAGAAAAGCAGTGGATGTAGACGGCGAACCCGTTTTGTATCGTTTCTTTATTGATGGCAAAGAATACTATGAAACCGGTGACGGTGAGAACTGTGAGTTTGTTGCAACTTATGAAATACAAGAAGACGGAAACGCAACGCTAACAAAATACGATCTACAAGACAGCGGATACAATGGGTTAGATGTAGAAGTAAGAGTCCGCGATAAAGTAGGCGATCACAAAGTTACAAAGATTGCAGAAGGCTGCTTTGGCCCGAATGTATTGGATCATGTATATAAGCTGGTAATTCCAGATAACTCTGTAGAAGAGATTTCCGACGGCGCATTTAAAGACGCTTCCAAGCTGCAGTGGGTAGAGCTTGGCGATTCCGTTAAGGTCATCGGCAATGATGCGTTTGCAAACTGCGAGAAATTGGAAAATGTTGTATTTAGCAAAAATCTAATTGATATTGCAGGCGACGCGTTCTGGGAGAGCCAAGACAATAACATTACAATTGGTGAAACTGCGTTTAAGACCAATTCCGACTATTTGACTTTCCATGGAGCAATTCACTCTACGTATACACCGTTCCGTCATGCGATGGGCAAAGATAATGCGGAAACAGCGAAGTTCGGCAAGTCAGACAGGACAATCTGTTATAAGACAGATGACCCGACAAATCTTGTTGTTGTGCGGGATGCCAAGAGCGGCAAGAGCGTATTAATTGACTATCCGCACTATGAGGAAATTGATGTATTTAATGAGGAAGTAATTAAAGAGATTACGGAAGATTTAGCGAAAGATGAAGAAAATCCAGTACAAATTGATAATTATAGTATTATAGAACATTTTGAATATACCATTAATTTAAGAGCAGAGTCCAAAGGAAAATACAGCGGTGTGGAAATTCCAACGGTAGCACGCAATATTGTAAACGGTACATTGGATATGACGCTTCCAGATGGTGTTGACAGTATCGACTCACAGAAATACTTTAAAGATAGTGATAATCATGGTAATTTTGCATATTTGGGACTGCAGTATAAGCATAAGTACACAGATGCTGATCACAAATATGAACGCAGTGAGTATGATCGTAAGCTGAATGTTGATACTTATGGTGATCCTGACGTACAGAAACTTTATTCAGATGATTCTTATTCTGCGAATTTGGATACAGAACGAGGAAAAGATATCCATGCAGGGTTGTTTAGCGGATTTTTCCGTGAATCAGTGGGGAATACGCTTGCAAGAGATTTGTCCTATACATTAGGACAGTGGGGATTAATTGGCTTTAACTATGCAGTCCGTGATGAAACCATTGAATATACGGAGAATAATCCGGGCGGTAACGATCATTTAACCTATATGAAGATGACTTCGGTTGAGGAACTGCCGCCATATGCGTTCCAAAGCTGTGAAAATCTTTTAGAGGTAGCGATTGGCGCAGGTATGAAGACAATCGGTGAACTTCCGTTTAGAGATTGTAAGGCATTAAAGAATATTGATACAACAGGAAATGAAAGATATAAATTCAACAATATGCTTCTGTTTGATACCAATAACCCAGAATATGCAGGCAATGTGATTGTACAGTGTCTTGAGGGTATCGGAAGAAATGACAGAAACGGTTACGGCGCAACCAATATGAATTCATCTACAAATCCGGAATTAAAAGATGTTGTAGCGATTTCACCGCAGGCATTTGCATTTTGTGAGAACCTTACAAATGTTGATCTGTCGGATACAACTGTTAGACAAATACCGGAGAAATGTTTCCAGAATTGTACTAACTTAGGACAGATTACACTGCCAGAGTCAGCAATTCAGGTTGACGATAATGCTTTTGCAGGCGTAAATCGTCTTTGTACAGTAACAATCCCGAATCCGTCCTGCGTACTTTCGGATACGGCATTTACATTTGATGAAACCGGAGATAAGATTCTCTATGTAATTGAAGGTGTGAAGTATATTGATGAAAAGACAAAGGAAGAAAGTCCGCTTTATGTTTCTTATAAGCAGATTGAAGCAAAGCATCCAGGTGAGATTATTTTCTCCTCACAGGGAAATACATTTACATTGCAATTTGTAGGCAGTGATCTGGCAGAGCTTGGCACGATTAAAGTCGTTCGTGAAGAGAATCCAGACGGAAGCTTTACACAGACACCAAATGCAGAAGAAGCTTGGAAATTAAAGCCGCCAGCACCAGGTTTAACAGGATATCGGTTTAGCAAGTGGATCAGCAGAGTAGGCGATAAGGTACTAGAAGATCAGGCAACTTGTGCGGACGTAATGGAAGACAGAATGATTATTGCAACCTATATTCCAGACCCTTCTGTAGTTGTACCAGATCCTTACGGCCCTTATAAGTTAACAATTGAAAAAGGTCAAGGTACTGTATTAGATCCGCTTGGCACGCCGGGAACAAGCTTTACATTGGAGGGCGGTTCGCAGGTATTATTGCAGGCGGACGCACCGGCAGAGGGCTCTACCTTTAAGAGCTGGACAGTAACAGACGAGAAAGATCCGACAAAGGATTATTCGAACTTATTTGTTAATATTACTTCGGCAAATACAACATTTACCATGCCGAATGCAGATGTTAAGGTAACAGCAACTTATACAGATGGCAGTGGAGATAAGCCAGGCGGAGATGACAACAAGCCAGGTGGAGATGATAACAAGCCAGGTGGAGATGACAACAAGCCAGGTGGAGATGACGATAACAATAAGCCAGGTGGAGATGACGATAACAATAAGCCAGGAACAGATACCGAAAAGAAATACAAATTAACAGTAAACTATGGTTCCGGAAGCGGCGAATATAAGGCAGGAGAATCGGTAACAATTTCTGCATATGCACCAGATTCTTCCACAAGAGTGTTCTCTCGCTGGTCAACCAGCACAAGCGGTTTAGGTTTTGGAAGCGCAACTTCTGTAACGACAACGATTATTATGCCGGCAGCAGATGCAACGGTAACGGCGAACTACCGAACTAGAACAGATGATGATGACGACGAGGACGATGAAAGACCGGATAGACGTCCAGGTACGAATACATCCACGACAGTAACAACACCGCCGACAAATTCTGGTACAACAACGCCGACAGGCACAGTTTCCGGCACAGGTACAGGTACTAATCCGGCAACCAGCAGCAACAATGATGGCAATAAGATTTATATTACAAAGAACGGTGTATCCAACAAAGATTTGGCATCAATTTCTGTCAGCGGTTCAACCGATAACTTTATTGTAAAGATATCAGAAACACCGGAGGCGACAGCAGCAGTGGAGGAAGCTTTGATTAATCGGCATGGTTCATTGGATAACCTTGTATATTTCCCAATGGATATATCACTGTATGATGCGACGGGACAGAATAAAATTACGGATTCTTATGGATTAAATATTACTGTGACAATGCCAATACCGGATGTATTAATCCAGTATGGCGGAAACTGTCGTGTTGCGGCAGCAGATAACGGAAATCTTCAACAGTTAACACCACGGTTTACTACAATTGATGGTATAGCATGTATTTCCTTTGTACCGCCGCATTTCTCACCTTATGTGATTTATGTAGATACGGCAAACCTTGTGGCAGGAAGTTCATTAGACTCCACGCCAGCGACCGGCGACCCGATTCATCCTAAGTGGTTCCTTGCAATCGGTATGGCATGCATTTCTATTTTGTTGTTTGTGACAAGTGACGAGAGGAAACGCAAAGGCTTTAGAACAGCGTAAACGGGAAGAAAGATCGGAATGAAAGGGAATCTGTATGAAGAAAAAATTGATAGCCTTAATGGGGGCGGCGTTATTGGGATTGACTGTTTTCGCAGGTGTAGCAGGAATCGCAGAAAATCAAGTAACGGCTGCTGAAGATGAACGATTTCGTATTCATGGCTCAACCCTGACAGCGTATCTGGGTACTGACACTTTTGTCAGTATTCCCGATACGATCAAAGTAATCGGAGATAATGCATTTGAGGGGAAAGACAAAATTGTCAGTATTGAGATACCGGAAAGCGTTACCACAATATCATACAATGCGTTTAAAGGCTGTACTGCTTTAACAGGTGTGATACTTCCAGACTCTGTGACGAAAATAGGTCCCGGCGCATTTGAGGGCTGTACGGCGCTCACTTCTGTTCAAATCGGAAAAAATGTGAAGTCATGGGGAACAGGGGTATTTACGAACTGTGATAAACTGGCTTCTGTAAGTATTGATAGCGAAAATGAGTATCTTACTGCCTATAATGGCGCGATTTATAATGGCAATATGACAATGCTGTATCAGGTGCTTCCAGCAAGGGAAGGCGAGAATTATGCAATGCCGAATACAGTGAGAAATATGGATACATATGCGTTCTGGAACTTAAAGAACACAAAGCATGTGAAAATAGCGGACGGTGTAACGACAATACCAAAGTATTCTATGAGCAATATGGGCACAGTCGAAGATGTTTCACTTCCAACGACAGTGACAGCAATTTCAGAGAGGGCGTTTGCCAATAATTCTGCATTAAAACAAGTAGCAATTCCTTCTTCGGTAAGGGATATTGATGACTATGCATTTGCAGGAAGCCCGAATATGCAAATTTTTACAAGTAAAGATTCAGACGCAGATAAATTCGGACAGGAGAGAGGGATTCCTGTTACGTATCAATCGGCATATCCAACAGATTTTATGGATAGCAATGCCAACCTTGATGTAAAACCGAATGTTGGAACAGAAGATAATAATAATCAAACAAGTACAACGCCGGATTCTAGCAGTTCAACCGAGCCTGTGACTGAGCCGGAAACTTCGGATAACAGTAGTACACTAGGAAGTGATAATACCACAAATGGGGAAACTCCAATTGGTGGTGCGGTTGGTGTAACGGGTTATATTCATCCATTGGATGTTCCGGAAGCGAGCAATGTTATAGGTAAGACTGTAGTAGTAGCAGGAAAAGCAGTAATTCTCATGAATAATCGCAAACCGACAGTCTACGGTGTACCAGATGACGTGCGTGCGGATATTATTACACAGGAACAGGAGCGTCAGCAGAACACGGTTTCGGATAAACAGGAAACAGAAGACGATACTTCTGCAGATAATGCGTCTGATAAAACAGAAAATACGAATAATACAAGCGATACAGCGGATTCTGATAAGGAAGAATCAAGCAACAGTGTTTCTGGAAATACAGCATCTGCAGAGGTAACGCCAAGCAGCAATGCGGCGGATAATACAGCGATAACTTCCAGCGTGCAGGCAGGCGGCAATTCTTATCACAGTGATGAAGTGATACCACAGCGGCAGTATTACCGTCAGAAGAATTTAAAGGATTTTCAGATCGATAATTCAATAAAATCCATAGGGAGATTGGCGTTTGCGGAGAGCGGATTAGAGCGTATAGATATACCAGAAGGCGTGAAAGAGATTGAGTACGGCGCATTTATGAACTGTGCTTCGCTAGAGGATATAACAATTCCAGATACTGTGGAACGTATTGGAACAAAAGCGTTTGCTGGCACGCAATGGATGAAAAACTGGATGGAATTAACCGGCGGCAGCAGCAAAAATGACTTTTTAATTGTCGGTGATGGGATATTGCTGGCATACAGAGGAACGGAAATAACACATATTAGTATACCGGACGGCGTGAAGCAGATCGGGTCGGAGGCATTTAAAGACCATACGGAGATAATCAATGTGGATATCCCTGAATCGGTAACAAAAATCTGCGCGGAAGCATTTAGAAACTGTAGTTCTCTTACAGGGCTGACAGGATGTAAAGGGCTGAGAACCGTTATCCGCGGCGCTTTTTATGGTACGTATGTATCGGAAGCAGATTTTCATAATTAAGTTATAGAAAGGAATCGCATATTTGCGAGCACAATTTTGCAACTGCAATATTGCGGTTCCTATGGGAGAGGGCATAATGGAGAAACTATTTTGGGGAATGGTAGGGCTATGTACAATTGCTTTTGCCTTCCTGCTTGGAATGTATTTGAATCAGAGTGGCGTTCTTAATTTTTCGCCTGCTGAGGAAACGGCAACAACGACTACAGCAGCATTAGAGGAGAAGCCAGAGGATTATTCCGAAGAAATTCAGTCTTTAATAGAAGCATCGCAGGGAAATTATGCAACGGCAATGCGTGTTTTAGAGGAAACATCAGAGGAAAATGAACAGCAGATCGCAGATAACCGTGACTCTTCTTCCTCTAATGGCAGTGCAAATGGCAATGAAAATAGCGATACAAACCAGAGCAGTAATGCGAATCAGAACAATAATTCTGGCAGTTCGGTAAACCAAGGAACAAGCAGCAGTGACAATATTAGAACAAACGGCGAAGTTGACCCCGGACGCAATGATGATCATCGGTTTTTCCTAGAAGACCCTAATACAACGGAGGAAAGCATTATTATTGAAGAGGAGAGCAGCGAAGATGAGCCGTCGGCAAAGCAGGACAGCGAATACCAGTATGATTTATTTGCAGACCATGCAGTAATTAAGAAGTATCTTGGCTCAAAATCAGATTTAACGATTCCGGATACCATAGAAGGAAAGCCGGTAACTGAACTCGCGGCGTCGTCTTTTGCCAGTTCCAAAAATTTGGTGCGCGTGTCAATCCCTGACACTGTAAAGACAATGGGAAGTAATGTATTTAAGAGCAGTGCACTGCTTGTGGATGTGGATATGCCAGAGGGATTAGAGAAACTTGGTCTTGGTGCATTTGATAGTTGTTCAGCACTTGCACGTATTTCCATACCAGATGGCGTAACAGAAATAGAAGACAAAACGTTTAATGCATGTGAGTCCCTTACGCAGATGAAACTGCCGAGCAGTATTCGCAAAATTGGCAAACAAGCGTTTTTGGACTGTACGAAAATGAAACTGACAAAACTTCCCACGGATTTGGAAACGGTGGATGACGAGGCGTTTATGGGCTGTGAAGCGATTACCATTGCCAAATTGCCAAGCGGGCTTACCAAGCTGGGAACAAGTGCGTTTGAGGGATGTTTGGGTATTACGGCGATAAATATTCCGGCAGGTGTTGAAACAGTAGGAAGCAGGGCTTTTGCAGGCTGTGAAGCAATTACGGAGCTTACATTCCGGTCAGGAACTACAGTAATATCAGATGAAGCGTTTACTCTTTGCAAAGGCATTACGGAAGTATCGTTTCCGAAAACGTTGTTAAGTATTGGCGAGGATGCGTTTTCTGGCTGTACGGCGCTTGCAAATGTATCCATTCCAAAGAATACCATTAGTATCCGGTCGGGAGCGTTTACAGGCTGTACATTTACTTCGGTTACAATTAACAAGAACTGTTCTTATCAGACAGATTCCTTCCCAAGTGAAGTGAAGCCTGAGTTTTATTAGGGAGATTGGTTTCCTATTAACGGGTTTCCTAATAAATGGAGGAAAGAAAAATGGCAAGTTGGATTAGGAAGAAGAAATTGATGGTACTGGCGCTTTGCATCATACTGCTGGGAGGGATATTGCAGCCGGCAATGGCTGTCTATGCCCAAGGGCCAGAGTACACAGCAGAGCCGAAGCCGGAAACCTATTATACAAAAGAGGATTGTGTAGTCTATGCAGAGCCAACTTATACATCAACGATATTGACGACAATCGGGGCAAATGTGCCGGTGCAGGTAATTGGGTCTTATTCTAATGGCTGGTATCGTATTAATATCGGAGTAATATGTTATGTAAAAATGGATTCCCTTACCACAGCAGGCGCAATCGGAATTAAGAACAATACAGATGTACAGATAGCAGATGCCAAGAAAATAGCAGATGAGATGGGATATCAGTTTGTTTACCTGACATTAAATAAAGAAAAGAAAATTGAGAAAGAAATCTTTAACAGCTATATTGGGCAGAAAGTGATTCTGTATGCAAAGATTGATGACGAGGTTGGCGTATCGTTTAAAATGCTGTATAATGATGAGGTAAAACGTGATATTAACTTAAAATATACAAAGCAGGTAACACCGCCGCCAAAGCCGGCAGATGGGATTCCACGCACCATTGAGCTGACCGTGGAGCAGGAAACGGAACTGAAAGGGCAGATTGCGATATTCCAGTTTAAGGTGGGCTATGATAAGAAAGTTAATGTGTTTACAGCAGATGTTGACACGGGAGATTTTTTGGACGATCCAATGGCAAAGCATCCATATTATACAGAGTTTAGCGAGTTCGCCTATGCACCGATGACGCAAGTGTACAATATGCGTGTTGAGGAATCCGAGATTGCAAACAGCCTGAGCGATACACAAAGGCAGCGTACAGCTAGAATCCGTCAAGGAATTAAATACCTAGATGATGACAATAAGTCATATCGAAACAGCGTACACGGAAAGCTGCGCAAGGATACGGAATACGTAGATTATAATTATTAATGGAAATTTGAATAGATCATTTATAAGTATAGGTGATATGGCAGGAGGCTTTTGGTGGGACTTCTGCCATATTGTTTCTGCTGTTATACTTTTGTTAGGGTTCATTTTGCATTATACTTGTTACTTTTCACATCCACGCCAAAGTAGTGGGAATCATGCGCCAAAATGCTTGCACTTTAGCATTTTGTGTGCATCAATTGTAACTTATACTTTTCTATTTTTGGTGCTTTGCAGATTTTATTGGTTGAATCTGCATAGACAATATAGTATAATTAAAATGAATATTGTATAGTTTGTTTAATGATTGCTGTAATTAGAAAGAAAATTAGGGTAAAGGGAGGAATACGGATGAAGGCATTGAAATGGAGAAATCGGTTAATGGCAGGAATCCTGTGTGCCGCTATGGTATTTCAAAATATGTCGGTAAGCGCGCTGGCAAGTGAGCAGGAAATGGCAGCTACAGAGGAGGAAAGCGAAATTGTGGAATCCGAAATGGAGGATGACAGCAGCTACAGCACCAATATGGCTGCTGAGGAGGATGCAGTTTCCTATGCAGATACAAAAGCGGATACAGGCAGTACAGAAGCAAGCACGGAAAACAGTACTGGCGGTGCGGACAGCGACTCTCCCGATGACCCTACGATACCACAGAAAACGTGGACGCTGGGGATTGATAAGCCTACGCTAACTATTGATAAGTTTACGGTAAGCCACGATAAGGGAAATGATGAAGCGACTGTTACAATAAGAAACTTGGATAATTTAACTGACCAAGAAAAAGAAGATTTGGCAAGCGGTGCTATTAAGATAACGTACACGATTGAGCAACGCCCTACACAGAAAACAGAAGAAGGCAAGGAGATACCCGTTATTGAAGAAGCAGGGTTTGGAACGCCTGTAAATAATTCCGCTCAAATGAAAATCAAGGCAGTTAACGCTGGAAAAGCCATTATTAATGTTACAATTGGCGCACATACCAAAAGTGTTGTGGTAACAGTAAAAAATATTGATATCGAGTGGAATTATGAAGTAGGAAGTACAACGCTTGTAACACTGGACGGTTTAAAACTAGGAGGAACGGAAAAGCCGCCATATTGGGATGAAAGTAAGAAAACTACTACGATTCATATTTCCAGCGGCGCAGATTTGATTCCAGGTAATATTAGATTTGGATATAATTTAGATGCAGATGGTACAGCGCATGATAATGAAGTAATTAAAGTATCGGATTTTAAAGGCCCTATCACAGATAAAAACGGTAAATACTATGAAGCAAAAGTCGAAGCGTTAAAAGCTGGTATTTCCGAAATCAGTATTACAATTGGAAACGTTACAAGAAAAATCACCTTTGTTGTAGAAGAAATTGACAGCATTGTTTTTGATCAGCATTCTTTGCAGATGAAGGAAATTAACGGTCTTGCAGAAGTGCATTTAACAGTAGTTCCGATTAAGAGATGGGAACAATGGTTAAAGAATGCAGGGATAGAGATACCAAGCACAGAACCATCAACAGAACCAGCAACGGAAACTCCTTCTAGTACCGAAAATTCTTCTAGCAGTGAGGAAGCTTCGGATTCTGGCGAAAGCAGTGGGGTCAACAATGTCAGCGCCAAGACGTTATATCTATTTGAAGAAGCGCCGGAAACCGATGAGGGTTTGCGGTTTAGAGAGTTTGCAGAAACTGCGCAGACACCCGACAGTGGTGATAACAAAACGGATGAATCTGCCTCCGATACAGAAAGTGCATCAAATACAGAGAGTACGCCGAGTACAGAAAGTACCCCAAGTACGGAATCTTCTCCAAGCACGGAAACGCCATCCAGCACAGAAACTTCGTCTGATACAGAATCTTCCAGTACAGAAGAATCGTCTGATACAGGCAGCACAGGCGGCGGTTCTGGTTCTGGCAGCGCTTCTGGGGTGGTGCAGGTAGGTGATAGAAAGATTGTGATTAAATCCACCAATCAGAGTGCGGCAAGAGTCGGAAATGTTACAATTGATAAGACAGGTATTAACGTTCAGTTAATTGCGACAGGAAATGGTAAGAGCAATATTGTAGCATCGTTGGAGGGGGAAGGAACTACTTTTTCGGATATCTGTTCTGTATTAGTAGGCACACCATCTTCTGGTGATGATCCAGATGACCCTGATGATCCGGATGACCCTGACGATCCAGATGAACCGGATGCGCCGGTATTTGACGAGGACGCCAATATTGATATGGTTATCCAAGTATATGAAGGACGCGAAGATCCGTATCATCGTCCAATAAAGTTTGAGGAAGATGAAAAACAGCCACATCAAATTAATGTTGACGCGGCAGCGGTTTCTGATGACGCAAAGGATATCTGGCTGGTTGCGTTAAGAAAGAAAGATGGTGTCGAAGTTAAGCCCGCTGATGATGAAACGTGGGATTGGAAATGGGATATTTCGGATAAAAGCATAGCGGTAATTGACGATAAGCAGAATGCGCCGAATAAAGCATTGTTATCATTGAAAAAAGGCATTTCGGGAACGGCAACGATTACAGCGACAGTAACAGTAAACCGTGAGGGTGCAGCGCCGGTAACTTACAAGGCGCAGATGCTGCTTTCAGTGCGGGATTATACACCGATTTTGGATGATAATACATATACTCTGCACAAATACGGTACAGAGGGCGCAGTAATTCCGCTGTATGCGTCAAATGGCAATAAAATAAAGGAAATTTTGATATGGAATAATACAGAAGAACGCAAAGTTGATGAACGCTTTATAATAAGGAGAGTCAGCGGAAAATACAGGCTGATGTTTAAGGATCAGGCAGCGCGGGACAGTTTTACTACCAATACCAAAATAAAAGCAGTATTGAAAGTGCGGACAGAGAAAGAAAATGATCCGACATTTGATATAACAATTGCAATTAATACAACAATTCCCAAGACGACCTTTAAAACAAAGACAAAGGCGAACCTATTCTATACAGATACAACAGCTTCCTTTAAGGTAACATCTTCGGAGAAAATTGTAACAATTGCCAATGTAGAAAGTCCAGCGACAACTGGTTTTGTTGTACAGAATTATAACAGCGCAACAGGTATTTTAACTGTGAAAGCAGTGGGGTTAAACTCCTCTACGGTAACTGATTTTTCTGCGAAAGAATCGGATTTACGCAGTGTCAGCTTTGATATTTATTATGATGGATATGAAAAGCAGACGACAACTGTAGCAGTACCAACACAGAATGTTAAACCCTCTTATTCTGTAAATGAAATCTATCCGTTTGAAACGACCAAAGTAGACGACAATGCATGGGTAATTAACAATAAGACTAAGAACAAAGTTCTACTGACAACAAATTATTCTGTCGGAGCAGTGCTTAAAGTAACGCCAAAGAATGAAATGGTAAGAGTAGAAAAAAATGGCAGTTATTTAAAGGTAAAATATTCCGGTGAGAAGAAAACCGTAAATTATCAAGTAGAGCTGTACAATACCAAGGAATGGACATCATCCATTGTATTAAAGGGAAAGATTAGTAAGAAAAAAACACCAACCACCGTTTTGGATAAAAAGAGCATTATTTTAAATATGCGTTACAATGCATATGATAATGAAGAAAACAAGAAGAATAAAATGGTAAAACTGGAGGTGTCAGCGAAAAATAATCCGCTTACAATCAATGGAATTACGGTAGAGGGCGCAAATGAAAAATCTAGGACACTGTTATCCGAAAATTATCTTCAATATAACTTAGGTACTAATAAAGGCCAGCCCCAGTTGGAATTAATACTCAATAACAGCAACCGCGGCAATTTAAAAGCAGGTACTTATAAGTTTAATGTTGTGGCACGAATCGGAGAAATGGGTTCTGACGAGGGAAGAACCATTGGAAAGACAACGCTGACAATAAAACTGGTAGACAAAGAACCAGCTATTAAATTATCGGCAAAGGGAAGTATTAACTTAGTTGACCGAGAGAACACAAGTATTTTGTATACGCCGAAAGTATCTAACGCAACGGCAAAGGTTCAGAATGTGCGGATTAAATCGCAGGATCAAAGCCAAGAGTATAAGGATTTCTTTACTGCACAGTTGACAAGTGACGGCAAAATCGAAATTCAAGCAACAAAAGGAAAGGATATGAGCACCGCAGTTCGTTATCCCATTGTATTAACAATAACGCTTGACAACGGCTTTGAAGCAATGCCGACGGTATATATTAAGCCAAAGAATAAACTTCCCAATATTAAGGCAAGTATTTCTAAGGCGAAATTATATAAATCCGCAGGAAATACCGAAAGCTGGGCAGTTGAAACCGGTGATTTCGGTGAATTAAAGAGCATTACGATTGTAGAAAATAAAACCAGTGCTAATTTTATTCTAACGGATAAAGGAAATGGCAGTGCGTCAATCAAATTAAAATCCGCGGCACGCAAGAAGTTAAAGCCTGGGAATTATACTGTCAGCTATCAAGTAGCAATGAAAGACGCTGCAATTAATTCTAAACCTAAGACACTTAAGATGACAATTATAGTAAAATAATCCTTGTATTATAGTCTTTGCAAAATATTTTTGATAAGAAAAAAAACAAAAAAGATGTACCATTTTGCCAGAAGGCAAATGGTACATCTTTTTATGCACAGCCTCATGCAGTGGAAATATGCCGCTGCTGCGGCGCATGGGCGTGGGGAGAGTAGGAGAGAAGGTC
Organism: uncultured Lachnospiraceae bacterium; assembly: GCA_965114465.1. GTDB lineage: Bacteria > Bacillota > Clostridia > Lachnospirales > Lachnospiraceae > COE1. The sequence goes on along the minus strand of CBCOYO010000007.1, from coordinate 21,140 downwards.
GTTTCCTTACTCGATTACTTTTACATGTTCAATTAAAAATAAGCTTTCAAGGTATTCAATGTCCAAAATAAAAATTGTAGATAAGTAGTATAAAGCCAGTAGTACTTATATAATGAACAAAAAATAGAATTAATTCAATTCTATTCTTGCGAGCAATTCTAACTTTTTAGTTCTGTTTTATGGATTCTTGCCTTAGTATGCTCTCTTTCTGTTATCCTAAGCAGCCCTTTTTAATGTTACATTGGTATTTCTGCTTTTGTATGTTTGATTTTGCCGTTATCGTTTAGCAATGTAATGCAGAATATTGCATTACCAAATGCTATGTTACTTATTTCGTCTAAAAGTTTGGGTTAGCTGATTTTATGTAGTTTTTCTGAGTGTTCTGTTACGACATTTTTAATGATTGAGATATCTTGCTTAATTGTCTCGTGTTCTTCGACACCGTCTTTGTAGCGGTCAAAAG
>CBCOYO010000007.1:0-20667 GCA_965114465.1 uncultured Lachnospiraceae bacterium | reverse complement strand
AACAAGATTCAATCGTTCTTAATCGCGGCAAAATTTCATTTTCTTGTGTTAATTCAATTTTTCTTATGCAGTTTTCGATATTTTCTGTTTTGTTTTCAATCATTTTCACTCTGCTTTTGATATTCTGAATATCTTTTTTCATGGGCTCTAATTTTTTGTCCAGCATTTCAGAAATGGCAAGCAAAAGTTCATTGTCGGTCATTTTACAGCTTCCTTTCTTTAGATTTGCTCCCAAGGGAGGTGAAAATGTTTTATTTTCACCCTTATTATACCAGATATTCAGGTAATTTCAAGCCATTGTTTTTTGTCGTTTTCTGCTGTTAATCAATATTTTGTAAAATCCGGATATCTGCTGCTACAAAGTAGCGTTCTTTGCTGGGAAGTTCGCCTGTGGTTAGGTAGGAGAACAGAAGTTCAAGGGGCTTTTCGCCTTGGATATGCGGCTGCTGGCAGATTACAGCGGACAAAATACCCTGTTCGAGAAAATGCTGTGTCGTTTCCGCTTTATCAAATGCAATGGTACAAAGTTTATTCTGAAGACCCAGTGCAGCAATAGCACGGCATCCGCCATAAACGCCGCCTGCTGCAAAAAAAAGTGCATTAATTTCTTTGTGTTCCGTAAGAAGCCTTGTTGTTTTCTCATAGCTTTCAATTTCATCATCAAAGGTTTCTGTAACTGTTACAATATGCATACGATCCTGATAGGAAGAGAGGGCGTTTTGAAATCCGGCTATGCGTTCCGTATGACAGAGGATATCGGAAGAGCCGGTTAAAATCCCGATAAATACTTCCCCAAATGTCATAAGTCTTAATAATCCTGCAGCCGTTGCACCGCTTTTTTTATAATCGCTGCCGACATAGGCAATACGTTTGGAATGTTCAATATCTGTATTTAAAGTGACAAAAGGAATGCCTTGTGCGGAAAGCATATCAATCCGTGCACGGATTCGCGGATCGTTGCATGGTGCAAGTGCAATGCCGTTTACTTTTGCGGCAATCAGTTTATCGATTGCTTGAAGCTGGGCATCCGCCAGAAGCGGGATTTGCTCTACAAGAACCGTACAGCCATAACTAGCAAGTTCTTCTGCCTTTTTTTGAACGCTTTTTAAGACATCCGCAAAAAAAGGATTTTCCGCAGAAAAAAGAATAACACCAAGCCGCAGTTTTTTCTTCTGGGCAGCAAGCGCTAAACCGGCACGATTGGGTTTGTAGTCCAATGCAGTGGCGATTTCCTTGATTTTGGCGGCAGTAGCAGCACTTACAGAACCACGATTATTTAATACGCGATCCACTGTCCCCCTCGATACACCGGCTAAAGCGGCGATTTCCTTAATTGTAGCCATAGATTGAACCTCCATGCGTAAACTTTGCATATTTGTTTTTAGGATGTTTAATTCTTAATGTCCCTTATTAGTATTATACAGTTCTTGTGCTATATTTTCAAGTAAAATGTTACACGTGCACGGAATCGTAAACTCTTGGGTTACAGCCCCAGTAGAGCAGTTCTTAATAAGTGTCAAGTATCCGTCATTTTTAACAGAAATCACAGGTTAAATTACAGCATAATGCTAAATTTAAAATTTCTCTTGATTTTTTCACAAAATGCTTCTATGATAAATATATACAAGAAATGTGCACGAGCACGCAACCACTTGGCAGTGTGATATATTTTTAAATGATTTGAAGGAGGATGTTGTAATGAACAATTTACCACAGGTGAAAATCGGTATCGTAGCAGTAAGCCGTGACTGTTTTCCAGAGAGCTTGTCTGTAAATAGAAGAAAGGCGCTGGTAAAAGCTTATACGGAAAAGTATGGAGCAGATAATATTTATGAATGTCCTGTATGTATTGTGGAGAGCGAAATTCATATGGTGCAGGCACTGGAGGATATTAAAAAGGCAGGCTGCAACGCACTTTGCGTATATCTTGGAAATTTTGGGCCTGAAATTTCGGAAACACTGCTTGCAAAGCATTTTGATGGGCCGGCAATGTTTATTGCGGCAGCAGAGGAAACACAAAATGACTTGGTTGGCGGGCGCGGTGACGCATATTGTGGTATGTTAAACGCAAGCTACAATTTGAAGCTGCGCAATGTTAAGGCATACATACCAGAATATCCTGTAGGTACTGCCGCAGAATGTGCAGATATGATACAAGAGTTTGTTCCAATTGCAAGGGCAATTATCGGGCTTTCTGATTTAAAAATTATTTCTTTTGGGCCAAGACCACTGAATTTCCTTGCCTGCAATGCACCGATTCAGCAGCTTTATAATCTTGGTGTTGAGATTGAAGAAAACTCTGAATTGGATTTATTTGAGTCGTTTAAAAAGCACGAAGGTGACGAGCGGATTCCGGCAAAGGTTAAGGAGATGGAGGAGGAGCTTGGAGCTGGCAATCAAAAGCCGGAGGTGCTTCCGAAGCTTGCACAGTATGAACTGACGCTGCTTGATTGGATTGAAAATCATAGAGGATATCGCAAATATGTTGCAATTGCTGGTAAGTGCTGGCCTGCATTCCAGACCCAGTTTGGCTTTGTTCCCTGCTATGTAAACAGCCGTTTAACGGGAATGGGAATTCCGGTTTCCTGTGAGGTTGATATTTATGGATGTTTAAGCGAGTTTATTGGTACTTGTGTCAGTGAGGACGCTGTGACATTACTTGACATTAATAATACCGTTCCGGCGGATATGTATCAGGGTGATATTCAAGGTAAATACAACTATCAGCACAATGATACTTTTATGGGCTTCCACTGTGGTAATACCAATACGAAGAAACTTTCTTCATGCAGTATGAAATATCAGATGATTATGGCAAGAACACTTCCGGAGGAGGTCACACAGGGTACTTTGGAAGGCGATATTATTCCGGGTGATATTACGTTCTATCGTTTACAGTCTACAGCAGACTGCAAGCTGCGTGCATACATTGCACAAGGTGAAGTGCTTCCAGTAGCAACGAAATCCTTTGGCAGTATCGGCGTATTTGCAATTCCGGAAATGGAGCGTTTCTATCGCCACGTATTAATAGAAAAGAATTATCCACACCATGGTGCTGTTGCGTTCGGGCATTTTGGAAAGGCATTGTTTGAGGTATTTAAGTATATCGGTGTTCCAGTAGAAGATTTGAATTACAATCAGCCCAAGTCCCTGCCGTATCCAACAGAAAATCCGTTTGCATAAAAGTATTGTGATATGCAGACCTGTGCAAAATCTGTTATAATTCACACCTCAGTAACTTATACTGCACATCGATTAAATTTACAGTACAACCAGACTGCGAACCGCCAGTTATGTACTTTCCTGACGGCATCACTGTAAATTCTGGCGGTTTGCAGTATATAAGTTAATAAAAACTGGCATGAGTGTGAATTGTAACCGAATGGATTGAAAAAGGCGCAAGTATTTAGCTTGCGTCTTTTTCAACATTTATTATAGAATTTATATTGGAAAGGAATATTGGTATGGATTTAAACCAAAATAAGGAGAAGCTTGCCGCATATCGCAAGCGTGCGAAGGCGCTGGTTGCGCAGATGACATTGGAAGAAAAAGTAGCGCAGACGCTTTATGCAGCACCGGCGGTCGAACGGCTTGGCATAAAAAAATATAATTGGTGGAATGAAGCGCTGCATGGGGTAGCGCGTGCAGGTACGGCAACGGTATTTCCGCAGGCGATTGGCATGGCGGCGACTTTTGACGAGGAACTCCTTGAAAAAGTTGGAGAAGCTGTTTCCACAGAAGCGCGTGCCAAATTTAATATGCAGCAAAATGCAAACGACACAGATATCTATAAGGGACTAACCTTCTGGTCGCCCAATGTCAATATTTTCCGTGATCCTAGATGGGGGCGCGGACATGAAACGTTCGGAGAAGACCCTTATTTAACCAGCAGATTAGGCGTGCGGTATATTATGGGGCTGCAAGGGCATCATGAAACCTATTTAAAAACAGCGGCGTGTGCAAAGCATTTTGCCGTACACAGCGGGCCGGAAGCACTGCGTCATGAATTTAATGCGGTGGTATCAGAGCAGGATTTGCGGGAAACATATCTTCCAGCGTTTCAAGCGTGTGTGCAGCAGGCAAAAGTCGAGGCGGTTATGGGCGCATACAATCGGACAAATGGAGAGCCTTGCTGTGGCAGCCGCAGGCTTTTAACCGATATTTTGCGCAAAGAATGGGGATTTGAGGGGCATATTACTTCGGACTGCTGGGCAATTAAAGACTTTTATCAGGGGCATGGCGTTACGGCAAATGTACAGGAATCAGTAGCTTTGGCAATGCAGAGCGGCTGCGATTTAAACTGTGGCACATTGTTTGCCTATTTAACACAGGCAGTACAGGAGGGGGTTGTGGACGAAGCACGTATTAATGAAGCGGTAGTTCATTTATTAACCACAAGGATGAAACTAGGCGTTTTGAATAAAATAGAAGACAATCCATATGACAAGATTCCTTATTCTGTGGTAGATTCTAAAGAAATGCGGCTGTTAAATCGTGAAACTGCTGTTAAATCCATTGTACTATTGAAAAATCAGAATCATATTTTGCCGCTGAAAAAAGAGGAAATTCGGACAATCGGTGTAATCGGGCCGAATGCAAACAGCCGTGAAGCGCTTGTGGGAAATTATGAGGGGACAGCTTCAAGGTATATTACAGTGCTAGAAGGGATACAGGATTTTGTTGGAGAGGATGTGCGCGTATTGTATTCCGTAGGCTGTCATTTATATAAAGATAGGACAAGCGGACTTGCCGAGGCAAATGACAGAATGGCAGAAGTGCGCGGCGTATGTGCAGAAAGTGATGTGATTATTGCTGTGATGGGGCTTGATGCAACCCTAGAAGGGGAGGAAGGAGATGCCGGAAATGAATATGGAAGTGGCGATAAACCAACACTCGATCTTCCAGGATTGCAGCAGGAGGTGTTAAAGACAGCAAAAGAGTATGGCAAACCTGTGATTTTAATTGTTTTAACAGGAAGTGCAATGGCATTAAATTGGGAAAACGAACATATGGATGCAATTGTGCAAGGCTGGTATCCTGGTGCACAGGGAGGGGCAGCGATTGCGGATATTTTGTTCGGCAAAGAAAACCCACAGGGAAAACTGCCGGTAACTTTTTATAAAACAACAGAGGAACTACCAGATTTTGAGGATTATTCTATGAAAGGGCGTACATACCGCTATATGGAGCAGGAGGCGCTTTATCCGTTTGGATATGGATTGTCTTATACGGATTTTGCCTATTCCAATATCGCCTTTGCAGAGGAAACGCCAAACCCTCAAAATGGCGTGACAATCTCTTTTACAGTGAAAAATATTGGACATTTTGATGGCATAGAAACGGTGCAGGCATATGTGAAGGCGAAACAGGAACATACGCCGAATGCACAGTTAAAGGGGATTCAAAAGCTGTTTTTAAAAGCAGGAGAGGAGAAAGCAACGCAGATTTATCTTCCTCCAGAAGCTTTTTTACTATACGATGAAACAGGGACGCAGCAGCTTTTGCCATGTCAATATGAAATCAGTATTGGCGGCAGTCAGCCAGATAAAAGAAGTGAAGTTTTAACAGGCAAAAAGGATTTTCGACTGACAATCGATCAGGAACACAGGTAAATTGAAAATTTAAAAGCTGAAATGATTGAAAAATAGGTGCAGATTTTGTATAATTTATTGGGACTGCTTGTGATAGCAGCGTATTTTGAAACTAAATTTTATAAAGGAGAAGAAACATGGAAAAGGCACCTTATAAAAAAGTATCAGTCATTGTTAGAATTAGTATTTTAATGTTTATTGTTTTAACCGCAGTGTTTTCCATCAACAATTTTATTGCCTGTAAAGTAATGGAAAACGAAGTGGCAAGAATTGCTGGAATTACGATGCAGGAAGCTGCGGCGGGGGTACGTCAGAAGGTGATAACGCTAACGACTGTAAGCCTTATCGTTGGATTGTTGACACTTGTAATTTTGGCAGCAGCTCTTGCTATAATGCTTGTGATTCCATTAAAAACTGTGGTTGCAGAGATACATAAAGTTGCAAGATATGATTTGACAGAAGGAAATATGGCAGCAGTCAGAGCTAAAACGACACGAACAGATGAAGTGGGCAGTATGTGCAGAAATATTGTGTTAATGCAGGAGAATTTAAAGAATATCGTGAAACAGATAGATCAGTCCGCACGTACGGTATCCGAAAGCGCAGAAATATTGACAGACCGCACAATGCAGGTAAAGCACTCATCGGATGAAATCAGCAATACAATGAATGAATTAAGCCGTGGCTCTATGTCACAGGCAGAGGAAACTTCTGCTGGTGCAGGCGAAATTGCCAAACTCGATGAACTGATTGTCAGAAATATTGATGATACAAAGAATCTGCGTGAAAATGCAGAAGAAATGGATAAAGTAAAAAATGATGGACTGACAGCAATTCGTGACTTAATTGAAAAGACAGCAAAGAGTCGTGAGAGCATTAGCATTGTACGCGAGGCAATGGCGCAGAACAATGAGCAGGCACAGAAAATTGAGATAACAAGCCAAAAGATAAATAGCATCGCCGATCAGACCAATCTGTTGTCCCTAAATGCCGCAATAGAGGCAGCGCGCGCAGGGGATGCAGGAAAAGGCTTTGCAGTGGTCGCTGAAGAAATCAGAAGCCTTGCAGAAGAAACGAACACCTTAACAAACGAAATTGGTGGAATTATTCAAGAACTTTTAATAAAAACTTCCGATGCGACAAAGAATATGGAGGATATGGAAAAAATATTTGAGCTGCAAGAGCAGAGTGTCGGTGATACAAGGGAAAAATTTATACAGATTGAACAGCGCCTTGATAACGTAAAAGCAAGCGTGGATACATTGTATGCAGCAAGCAGCGATATGATGTCCAGCAAAAAAACGATTGTTGGTATGATTGAAGGGTTATCTTCAGTATCAGAAGAAAATGCTGCCGGAAGCCAAGAAGTTATGGCGGCTGTTGAAACGCAGGGCAGCGTAATTTCAGATATTGCAGGTATGAGTCAGAATCTCTCCGCCATTGCAGAACTATTAAAGGAACAGGCGCAACAGTTCTCATATTAAAGGAACAGCAAATCTTTTTGCCAGTATCATGTTTAAAATAAAGACTCATGAACGAAAACAATTGCCAATCTAAATGTATAACGAGTGAACGCTTCTACAATGCTGGTGTAGTAAGCGGCAATTAAATGCGTTCACGAGTATACTATGAAATAAAGAAAGGAAATGAAAATGAAAAAGGAAAATTTATGGCTTGGAAAAGCAAAGGAAAACAAGGATGAATTAAACGAAATCTGTGAGCGTTACAAAAAGTGCCTTGACGAAGGGAAAACAGAGCGAGAATGCGTGGCGATTTCCATAAAAATGGCACAGGAAAAAGGATATCAGGAACTTTATCAGGCAATTGAAGCAGGAAGCCCGATAAAAGCGGGTGATAAGTTCTATGTAACACAAATGAACAAAAGCCTTGCCTTGTTTCAGATTGGAACACAGCCGATATCTTCCGGTATGAATATTTTAGGTGCGCATATTGATTCGCCGCGCATTGATGTTAAGCAGAATCCATTATATGAAAATGACGGTTTTGCATATCTTGACACACATTATTATGGAGGAATTAAGAAATATCAATGGACAGCGATTCCGCTTGCCCTCCACGGTGTTATATCCAAAAAGGATGGTACGACAGTTGTAGTTAATATTGGCGAAAAAGAGGACGATCCGGTATTTGTTATCACAGATTTGCTGGTACATCTAGCAAAGGAGCAAATGGCAAAAAAAGCGTCAGAAGTAGTAGAAGGAGAAAGCCTTGACCTGCTAATTGGAAACTGTCCGCTTGAAAAAAATGAAGATTTAGAGAAAGAAGAAAAGGAAGCAATCAAGGCAAATGTAATGAATATTCTTTCTGAGATGTATGGTATGGAAGAAGAAGACTTTCTGTCTGCGGAACTCGAAATTGTTCCGTCAGGTAAAGCAAGGGATTTGGGCTTTGACAGAAGCATGATTTTATCTTATGGACAAGACGATAGAATCTGTGCATTTACTTCCTTGTTTGCGATGCTTGACACACAAGCTACAGAACGTACCACTTGCTGTCTATTGGTTGACAAAGAGGAAATCGGCAGTGTCGGCGCTACCGGAATGCAGTCTAAATTCTTTGAAAATGCTGTTGCAGAACTTGTTGCCGCGACAGAAAAAGATTCACAAGTTCTTGTACGCCGTGCCCTTTCACGTTCCAGAATGCTCTCTTCCGATGTTAGTGCTGCATACGACCCGCTGTATGCCAATGCATTTGAAAAGAAAAATGCAGCGTTTATGGCAAAAGGACTTACCTTTAATAAATTTACAGGCTCTCGCGGCAAAAGCGGCTCTAATGACGCCAATGCAGAGTATATCGCTCAGCTTCGCAAAGTAATGGATGATGCAGAAGTCAGCTATCAATTTTCTGAACTTGGCAAAGTAGACTTTGGCGGCGGCGGTACGATTGCCTATATTATGGCGAATTATGGAATGGAAGTAATCGACAGTGGTGTTGCCGTCCTAAATATGCACGCCCCCTACGAAGTCAGCAGCAAAGCGGATGTTTATGAAGCGGTGAGAGGGTATAAGGCGTTTTTGGAGTGGAAGTGATGAGTTTGCTCCATATAATTAAATAATACTAATGAATTCGAGTAATTTCAAAAAGCTTGCAAAACCGCTTAAACAGCGGAATTGTGAGCTTTCTTCATACTGTTTGGTACTAAATAGTTTTACATTCTGGAATTAAGAAAAATTTTATATATCTCATCAATAATGTGTTTCCTGTAACGGAGAAGTATTCTGTTGACAGTTATGATGAATTTGAAAATGTTAATGTCGATTTTATACAATATATAAAGATTAGGCAGGTGATGTTTTATGAACATGCAGGAGTTAAAACAGTTGATTTATAAGGGTGAAAAGGTAGATATAGAGTGCAAGGAAGCAGAGAACAATGTGCCGCGTTCTGCCTATGAGTCTTATTCTGCGTTTGCTAATACAAAAGGTGGTTATATTATTTTGGGAGTGAAGGAAGACAAAAAGAAAATACTTCCAGAAGAAAGATTTATTATACAGGGAATTCACAATGCAAAGAAGCAGGTAGAGGATTTCTGGAACACCATTAATAGCAGTAAAGTCAATTGTAATATTCTGAAAGATGAAGATATATTTATTGTGGAAGAGTCTGGTATTAGATTAATTGTGATTAAGGTTCCAAGAGCAGATTATAAAATGCGCCCGATTTATATCGGTGAGAATCCATACAAAGGAACATTTAAGCGAAATAACGAAGGTGATTATCATGCAACAGAACATGAGATTAGAGGAATGATTCGCGACCAAAATCCGGATGGCAATGATGGAATGATTTTAGAATATTATACGATGGATGATATTGATAAGGAAACGTTGAGGAAATACCGACAGATATTTGAAATTAGGAATGATGGACATGTCTGGAATTCCCTTGATGATAAATCATTTCTGGAAAAACTTGGAGGATACAGAAAAGACAGAAGAGAAGGCAAAGAGGGACTGACACTTGCTGGTCTAATGATGTTTGGCGATGGACTTGCAATACGGGACGAGTTTGACAATATTTTTATGGATTATCGCAACGAAAGCGAAATTACAATGGATATTCGCTGGAATGACAGGATTACCTACGATGGCACATGGGAAAATAATCTTTTTAATTTTTTTACCAAAGTCACGCCTAAATTAACAGAGGATTTGAAGAAACCATTTAAACTTGAGGGAATTCAGCGGATAGATGAAACTCCAGTACACAAAGCAGTGAGGGAAGCATTTGTAAACCTTATTATACATGCCGATTATTTGATGGATGCAGGTGTTTTGAAAGTGATAAAGAAGTCCAATAGTTTTGAGTTTACAAATCCGGGTATTTTAAAGCTTCCTTTGGAGGATATTTACCGGGGAGGAAATTCAAAATCAAGAAACCCACATATGCAGACTATGCTTAGAATGGTTGGATTTGGGGACAATGCAGGTTCCGGATTTCCCTCTATATTGGCAACTTGGAAAGAGGAAGGCTGGATGAAACCGGAACTGATAGAAGATACTGCCCTTAATCAGGTGACGCTTTATCTTAAAATGATTCCGGAATATGGAGAACAATCAGCAAAAAAATCAGCAGAATCAGCAAAAAAATCAGCAGAAATGCAAGAAGTATTGTTATCTGAAAGGCAGAAACAAATACTTGCGTGCATGGAGCTAGAAGTATTGTATAAGACAGAAGAAATTGCTGAAAAAATAGGATTAAAAGGGCCAAGAACAAGGCAGTTGCTAAATGAGCTGGTGGCTATGGGCAAATTAACCTGCACAGCAGCCACTAAAAATAGAAGGTATATAAGGATTGAATAAAGTAGTGAATTAGTGATATATGCTAATGTATTGAAATCAGATCCATAATGCATAGATGCATTGTTATGGTGTGTAGAATTTTTTCAAACAATATTAGAATCCAATGTCGAAAGTTATTGAGGATAGTCGCATTGCGTGGTATAATGGAAAATGTCGGTAAGACGATAATCAAATATTGGTTGGTGGTTATAATGTTTTTAATGTTAAAAAATACCAAAGTGATGTATTTTGACTTGGAGGATTTTGTGGTGGAAGTGATTCGGGAAGACTTGCTTCCGTTTGCCATACGGTCGAATATCACAAGTGCATCAAAGCCCAAGGATATTCTTCACAATATACAAGCTGTGAAAAGTTATCTAAGCAGCAGAATGTTGTCATTGTCTAGGGACAACGCAAAGCAAATCTATGCCGCATTTCAGATACCACAGACAGATTCTATTGACGACAGAGTCAATGTCTGTATCAAATGTAAAGGGGTTTCCATTCAGGACAGCTATTGGATTCAAGACGATAAGGAAGACGAGGAGTGGGATAAAATAAATATTCGGCAAAACAAATTAAGTGATATTCTGGACTTATCATTAAGCGGTTTTAGTCCTACGATTACGACAAATAGCATTTGTCCGGAACTAACGACAAAAGGGCTGTTTCGAAAAGGTTGGATTCATATTGATGATAGTCTGTATTTGTTGAAATCGGATAGAACAAGTGGTTATATTAATACAAAAATGGAAGTGTTAGCTTCACGTATTTTAGACTGCTTTGGAAATAAAATTGAAACAATTATGTATTACAGCGATATTAAGGGGATGATTGGCGGCGATGCATATGTATCTATCTGTAAAAATTTTGTGGGAGAGAAGTATTCTTTTGTGGAAGCGTGGGAGGTAATGGATTACTGCAAACGGCGTGATATTGATTTTCGCAAGAAGTGCTTGGAACAGTGGGGAAATTTATTTGCCTGTATTCCGGTATTAGATTATATCATTATTAATACAGACAGGCATACGCAGAATTATGGATTTTTTATGAATAATGAAACAGGTGTTATTGAAGAACTTGCACCGCTGTTTGACTATAACTGTGCGCTTGTTGCAGATTATTTTAAACGAGATGCAAGGGATACGCTCAGCCAGATGTTTAATACTTCTGAAACATTAAAACAGCTTGCATTTGCGTATATAAATAATACCCGCATTGAATTTAGGGAAGATAAATTTATGAAGCTTGTAGAAGAATATCAGCAATATCGTCATATTTTTGAACAGGTCTACACAAGAATACAAGAGCTTGGGATTATATAAGGAAATTTTAGTAACAGTTTAATGGGTTATCTGAACTGTTACAAATTTTATGTTACAATTCACACCAACGCCAGATTTTGCACCAGTTTACGAACATTCGGTGTGAATTGCAACAATTGATGCACACAAAATGCTAAAGTACAAGCATTTTGGCGCATGACTCCCACTACTTTGGCGTGGGTGTGAAAAGTAACTAACAGTTCAGGTAGGTCTGCGCATTTACTGCGCTGACCGTAATAAAATGTAGTGGTTGGAGGTATCCAGCCCATCGCGAAGCGATTTTCAATGGCTGGATACGTAACAGTTCAATGGGTTATCTGAACTGTTACCAATTTTATTTATATTTGTTGTATACAATGTGGGAATGGTTGCATACGCAAAAATACTGTGTTATACTTAGATTTTGAAAAATAATATCAGAGGAGAGGGCAAAATGGACTTATTTTATAGAAGTACAAGGAGTAAAGGCGAAGTTGTAAGGGCATCACAAGCTATTTTAAAGGGACTTGCAGAGGATGGCGGTTTGTACGTGCCGGAATCTGTGCCAACTCTTGACAAAAGCTTGGAGGAGCTTTCTAAGATGAATTATCAGGAAACAGCGTATGAAGTTATGAAGCTGTTTTTTACGGATTTTACAGAGGAAGAATTAAAGGACTGTATTCAAAAGGCGTATGACAGTAAGTTTGATTCGGAGGAAATTGTGCCGCTTGTGGAGGCGGATGGCGCTTGCTATTTAGAACTTTTTCACGGCGCAACCATTGCGTTTAAGGATATGGCGCTTTCTATTTTGCCGCATCTTATGATTACATCTGCCCGCAAAAACAGCGTGAGCAATGAGATTGTAATTTTGACAGCAACCAGCGGCGATACGGGAAAGGCGGCGCTTGCAGGATTTGCGGACGTGAAAGGCACGAAAATTATTGTGTTTTATCCTAAGAACGGGGTCAGCCCGATTCAGGAGAAACAAATGGTTACACAAAAAGGTGAGAATACTTTTGTCGTAGGGATTACAGGGAATTTTGACGATGCGCAGACAGGCGTAAAACAGTTGTTTGGCGACAAAGAACTTGCTAAGACAATGGACGCAGCAGGTTTCCAATTTTCATCAGCAAATTCAATTAATATAGGCAGATTAGTGCCGCAGGTGGTTTACTATGTCTATGCCTATGCGCAGCTTTTAAAGAACGGGAAATTAGAAAAAGGCGAGAAAATCAATGTTGTTGTACCAACAGGAAATTTTGGCAATATTTTAGCGGCATACTTTGCGAAAAATATGGGCGTACCAATTGCAAAATTAATCTGTGCCTCCAATGAAAATAAAGTGCTCTATGATTTCTTTGAAACAGGCATTTATGATAAAAACAGGGAATTTGTACTGACAAGCTCTCCTTCAATGGATATCCTAATTTCCAGCAATTTGGAACGGCTGATTTACCTGACCGCAGGCTGTGACGCAGAGAAAAACGCTGCGTTTATGAATGCCTTATCTAAAGAGGGAAAATATAAAATAACACCAGATATGAAAGCGAATATGAAGGATTTTTACGGGAATTATGCGACAGAGCAGGAAACTGCAGAAACGATTAAAGCGCTTTATGAGAAAACAGGTTATGTGCTTGATACGCATACAGCAGTTGCGTCCACAGTTTATCGCAAATATAAGGAGGATACGAATGATAGCACAAAGACGATAATTGCATCTACAGCAAGTCCTTTTAAATTTACTAGAAGTGTAATGAACGCATTAACTGCAAACGCATTAACTGCGGCAAAGTATAATGAAATGGATGATTTTGAACTGGTAGATGAATTGTCAAAGATGGCTAAGGTAGCTGTGCCGAAAGCAATTGAGGAAATCCGTACAGCACCTGTTTTACATCAAACAGTGTGTGAAAAGGAAGAAATGAAAACAGTTGTTATGAAATTCCTTGGAATTGCATAATGTTAGACAAAAGCGTGTGCGCAGACCGTGGAAACGGTGGAACGGACACGCTTTCGTATAAGGAAAGACAGGGGTAAGATTATGGATTTGTCAATATTAGTAAAATTGCTTGTTACAGGGTGCGGTGTATATATGATGTATTGGGCAGTACAAATGAGAGCAACCAATAAAATTCCTACAGCTTTAATTGGAAAGAACTTCCCAATAACCAGAGCAAAAGATCCAGATGGATTTATTCGATATACATTTCCATTTACATTAGGAACAGGTGTTATTGTATTTGCTGCTGGTTTGGTAAGCGTGCTGGATCTTCTGAAATTATATCCTGTTTGGGATATGTTATTAAATATGATTGTAGTGGTAGTAGTGGTTATTTATGGTATTACGTTGATGAAGGCACAGCAGAAGTATCTTGTAGGGATTACAGAGAGGAAGAAGTAGTTTTTGAGAAGATATTATATTGACGACTATTATACTAACGACCATTAAGATTTTCCAATTTCTGTACAGTCCACATTGTATAAGCGGACAATATGTGCTGTACCGAAAGGAAAATCTAATCGCTCGTGAGTATAAGATTTTCCAATTTCTGTACAGCCCATATTGCATAAGTGGGCAATACGTGCTGTGCAGAAAGGAAAATTGCCGCTTTTTGCTGTGCAGTATATCGATCATTATACTCACGAGTGGTCAAATTTACCATATATTCACGATGTTTCCCACTTGCGATTTGGGTGATTTGGCAAATTTTAGTGACCATAAGAGTGAAAGAATTTGACAAAACTTTCACAATTTGTTTTTGCCTTGGAAAGGAATGGCAAAAAATATGAAATATTTAGAAAAAGGAGTAAACAACTATGACAAACAACGAAATTTTAAAACACATCGATCACACACAGTTAAAACCATTTGCAACTTGGCAGGATATTGAGAAGCTGTGCGATGAAGCAGTTCAGTATCAAACTGCTTCGGTATGCATTCCTCCAGCGTATATTAAAAGAGTACATGACAAATACGGTGATAAAATTAATATCTGTACCGTTGTCGGCTTTCCGCTTGGTTACAGCGTTACAGCGGCAAAGGTTGCGGAGGTAGAGCAGGCGCTTGCGGAGGGCTGTAATGAAATTGACATGGTCGTTAATATTAGTGATGTTAAAAACGGTGCGTTTGACAAGGTGGAGGAGGAAATCCGCACATTAAAAAAGGCGTGTGGAAATCATATATTAAAGGTAATTATTGAAACCTGCTTTTTAACCGAGGAGGAGAAAATTGCTATGTGCAAGGCAGTGACTAATGCAGGTGCGGACTATATTAAAACCTCTACAGGATTTGGTACTGGCGGTGCAACCATTGAAGATATTCGGCTTTTTAAAGCACATATCGGTGAAAATGTAAAGATGAAAGCGGCGGGTGGCGTGAAAACAAAAGAGGATTTAATTCTGTTTCTGGAAGAAGGCTGTGATAGGATAGGCACTTCCTCCGCAGTAGGGATGCTTCAAGGTGGGCAGGCGCAAGGATATTAAACTAAGGAACTGTGCAAAAGCTGTTATAATTCACACCTCAGTAACCTATAAGCTGATAAAGACTGGCATGGGTGTGAATTGTAACGGCAATACGTGCTGTACA
This sequence comes from uncultured Lachnospiraceae bacterium, assembly GCA_965114465.1. Taxonomy (GTDB): domain Bacteria; phylum Bacillota; class Clostridia; order Lachnospirales; family Lachnospiraceae; genus COE1. The sequence continues at coordinate 5,381 of CBCOYO010000007.1, read as the reverse complement.
GAAAGGGAAATCTAATTGCTTGTGAGAATAAACAATCGTGTGAAACAATGGTATAAAGCCGTTTTGCGGCAAAGCTTTTTGCTATTCGGTATAGAAAATGGGAGGATAAAATGAATACGGCAAAACAGAGAATAGAACAGTTAAGAGTGCGCATGAAGCAGGAGGGGATTGATTATTATATTGTGCCGACTGCTGACTTTCACCATTCGGAGTATGTTAACGATTATTTTAAAGTAAGAGAATTTTTATCTGGTTTTACAGGATCGAATGGTACATTGGTAATTAGTGCAGACGAAGCAGGGCTATGGACAGATGGGCGTTACTTTGTGCAGGCAGAACGTGAACTGGATGGATCGGATATTGTGCTCTATAAAATGGGCGAGGAAAATGTGCCTAAGATAGAAGAATATTTAGAAAAAAACGTAAAAGAAGGGCAGACGATAGGCTTTGACGGCAGAGTAGTCAGCGCTTCATTTGGAAAAGAGATTGCAAAAGCAGTCAAAGATAAAAATGTTAAGCTGGCTTATGACACCGATATGGCAGATGCCTTGTGGCAGGATCGTCCCAAACTGCCCGCAGGGAAATTGTGGATTGTACCAGAAGCGCTTTGCGGTGAAACCGTTTCACAGAAGCTTGCAAAAGTACGTGAAAAAATGGCAGAAGAAAAGGCAGAGCATTTGTTAATTTCAAAATTAGACGATATTATGTGGCTTTACAATATCCGCGGAAATGATATTGACTGCAATCCAGTTGCACTTTCCTATGCTTTTATTTCAATGGACGAAGCAGTGCTTTTTGTGCAGAAAGAAGCTGTGACAGAAGAAGCGGCGGTGTATTTGCGCAAAAATGATATTGTCTGCAAAGATTATAATGAGATTGTACCTTTTATTCAGCAATGTACGCTGAAAGGGAAAATATGGTGCGCTGTAACGGATATCAATTATCTTTTGTATCAGCTTGCCGCAGAGCGAGGGGAGCTGGTAGAGAAAGCAAATCCAACAGAACTATTAAAGGCAGTGAAAAATCCGGTAGAGTTGGAAAATATTCGGAAATATTACCTGTTAGACAGCGTAGTATTGACAAAGTTTCTGTTCTGGGTAAAGGAGCATATCGGCAAGGAGTCATTAGACGAATATGGACTTGCAGTGAAATTGGATGCTATGCGCAGCGAAATAGAGGGTTTTCTCGATATTTCATTTGATACGATTAGCGCATATGGTGCGAATGCAGCTATGATGCATTACGAAGCAACCAAAACGCAGTCTGCGCAGTTAAAGCCGGAGGGCTTATATCTTGTCGATTCTGGCGGACAATATTTAGGCGCAACAACAGATGTTACAAGAACAATTGCATTAGGAAGTATTTCTGATGAAATAAAAAAGCATTTTTCTAAGACGGTATGCGGAATGCTGCGGCTTGCGGAAACAAAATTCCTTTCTGGATGCACCGGAAGAAATTTAGATATTATGGCAAGACAGCCGCTTTGGGAATGTTATATTGACTATAAATGTGGCACAGGGCATGGAATAGGATATATTTTAAATGTGCATGAAGGCCCACATAGTGTGCGCTGCCAATACAATGCAAAAATAACAGAAACCGAGCTGGCGGCAGGAATGATTGTATCAGATGAACCCGGCGTTTATATTAAAGGTAGTCATGGAATCCGCATTGAAAATATTTTGGAAATTGTAAATGAAGTAAAGAATAGCGACGGGCAGTTTATGGGCTTCCGGCATTTGACTTATGTGCCAATTGACCTTGACGCAGTTGATACAAAGTATATGGAACTGTCGGATATTAAACGTCTCAATGATTACCATGCGCTTGTATACCAAAAGCTGGAGCCGTATTTTGAAGGTGCGGAGAAAGAGAAGCTGAAAGCTGTGACACGGGCGGTTGGATAACGGATTCTATTTACTGCACGGCAAAAAGATTTGCCGTGACTTTGCTTTGTGTATAATGAAAGGAATGTTAAAAAGTATGAAAATTAAGTTGTTGGTAATTGATGGAATTGCAGGGATTCAGCATTTAGAACTTAATTTCAATCAAAGCATTAATGTGATATGCGGTATTAACGGCATTGGAAAAACGACAATATTAGATGTGATAGCTGATGCTTTTAATGCAGATGTTACGTCAAAATTAAAAAGAAATGCACAATGCAGTGTTGGAAAATATAAAATTGAAATAGAATTGGAAGCGGAAAATGGAAAGACAAGTGACAGCAAGGAGGTTCTAATTGACGTATTTCAGCCAGATACAAGTTTTTATCATGGAACATGGCAGAATTATGCAAAAAAAGTTTTAAGTTTTGGAATTGACAGAAATATTCATTATATTAAGTTGAGTGCTGTTATTCCAGATCCCAAGAGAGGCAGTTATGATAATGGTAAAATGGCAGTAGAAGGAATATCAGCAGATGATATAAAGAGCTGGTTTGTACAGAGGTTTTTATTTTATGATAAACAGGGCAGTTTAAATGAGAAGCAAAAAGCAAATTTTGAGTTTTCTAAAACGATTTTTGGCATTTTGGATAACACAGTAACATTTAAAACAGTTGCTGCAGGATCACTGGATATTATTTTAAGTACAGATAGGGGAGAGATCTATTTCGAGTATCTTTCGGCTGGTTACAAAAGTTGTATTTATATTATATTGGGTATGATTAAGGAGATAGAATACCGTTTTGCCGAAATTCCTATTGAAGCGAAAGAATTTGATGGAGTTGTATTAATTGATGAATCTGAACTGCATCTGCATCCCTCATGGCAGGGAGAACTAATACGTACATTAAAAACAATATTTCCTCAAACGCAATTTATTGTTACAACACATAGTCCTAATGTATTGCAATGCTTAGAAAAAGATGAAATTTTAGCCTTGGGAAAAGATGAAAGAGGAAATACAATTGTAAAGAAATTGCAGTTAGGAAAGTTTGGATTGCAAGGATGGACATTGGAAGAAATTATGAAAGATGTTATGGAAATGCCGGCAGTAACTTCTCAATTGTATCAAGAAACTTTAAAACGATTTGATAAAGCAATGAATCAAGAAGAACAAAATTTAATAATAGAACAATACAATTTATTAAAAGAAATGCTGCATCCAGAAAATCCCCTGCGCAAGCTATTGTCCATTCAAGTGGCAGAATGGGAGGCCTGATTACCATGATAAAACTTGAACGCATGGAAAAGCCAGAAGAACTGACAGAAGAAAAGCAAAAAACATTGACAGAAGAATTTCGAAAAAATCGACAAAAAGATGTATGGAATCAAACGTATATTAGAGAAAATCTTTTAATGGAAAGTAATCATAAGTGTGCATATTGTGAATGTTTTGTTGGTAAAGGTTATAAGGAAATGAATGTGGATCATTTTCATTATAAAGAGAAGTATGTGGAGGAAGTTGTGAAGTGGGAAAATCTGCTTCCTTCCTGTCCGCATTGCAATAAAAGCAAAGCATCACATGATACATATTTAAGCCCTATTATAAATCCATTTGATCAAAATCCGCAAGATTACTTGTATATAAAAAATTATAGATATTATCCTAAAAATAATAAAGTAAAGGCTGTTGTCCGTAATACGATAGATGTACTTGGATTAAATGATACAGAGCATGTTGTGAGAAACCGATATGAACAAGGAGAAGCAATTATTAATCAAATTCAAAATATTTATGAATTTGCTGTAGATAATAAAGAAGTTTTGTGCAGTGATATTCGTAAAAGAAATCGTGTTTTAAGAGGATGTAAAAATATTTTAAGAAAAGGGATAAAAACAGCAGAATATTCGGCATTTATAGCAACAATATTGCAGACAGAGGAAGATTATTTGGAGTTAAAAAGTTTATTAAAAAATTGTGATTTGTGGGACGAAGAATTACAAATTTTGGATGAGGAAACGAATAAGATAAGAATGTCTGTACTGCCGGATAAGAAATAAAAAGGGCTGCCATATGAAAGACGGAGGTTTGGGGCTGTCGCAATACGCTTTGAAAACACAAGATATAGTGTATATTTTAACACGGTGTTAAAATATCTTGTATATGTTTGCTTTAATGTGACAGCCTCAAACTTATGCAAAGGTGAAATTTATGACTTATTTTTCCTATTCGCAAAGACCATCACATCCACCAATACACAAACCGCAATATAACACCCCCAGAACAACCCAAAATCCAATACAGAGGATAGAACAGAATTCCCATAAAATTTGGGAAGCGGGCTGAGTATTGCAAAATATGATCTGTGAATCAGTGCAATTATAAATTGAAAAATACAATTTAGTGGGATAAATAAAAGAATCCAAATATTCACTCCGATAAACCATTTTTTTGCAGCGGTTTTATTGCTTCCGAAAAGCTGTCCAACCGCATAAATTAGACAGCCAACCGCAAATAGAATCAATCCAATAGCAACAGAATATTCCCGCTGCTGCTCTATCCAAATCATAAGTGCGCTGGTTAAGCCGATAAAATTAATGGCAGTACCAAGCAGCATATAAAGCCTTGCGTCGTGTCTGTTTTTTATGTTGGAATCGGGTTTTGGTTCAATTCCCTTGAGTAAATAATCGGTGGTTACTTCAAAATATTCACTTAAAAGAATCACTTTTTCTAAGTCGGGATTGCTCTGTTCGCTTTCCCATTTGGAAACTGCCTGTCTTGAAACGCCGATCTGATCCGCAAGTTCTTCTTGTGAAATTCCTTTTGTCTTTCGTAGTGATTGAATTCTGTCTGCCATTGTCATAACAGATGCCCCTCCTTGTGAAATAAAATTGATATGTTGCATATTTTTTGCCATTCCTTTCCAAGGCACAAATAAATTGTGAAAGTTTTGTCAAATTCTTTCACTCTTGTGCCTTGGAAGTAACAGTTCAGCTAGGTCTGCGCATTTACTGCGCTGACCGTAATAAAATGTAGTGATTGGAGGTATCCAGCCCATCGCGAAGCGATTTCCAATGGCTGGATACGTAACAGTTCAATGGGTTATCTGAACTGTTACATATAGACAAATAGGGTTACTTTTCACATCCACGCCAAAGTAGTGGGAATCATGCGCCAAAATGCTAAAAGCTTTTGCTTTTTTACTTTAGCATTTTGTGTGCAAAATCTGTTATAATTCACACCTCAATAACTTATAAGCTAATAAAAACTGGCATGAGTGTGAATTGTAACTTATTGGCAGATTTTGGTGTTCACTGGTATAGAATACGATTTCTATAATGGAACTTGAAAAGTTTAGCGGAACTGTTATAATAAAAAAAGCAAAACAACAAGATAATGCAGACATTTTCTAATGAAATATGAGAAATCACGAACAAATGTTACAATTCACACCAACGCCAGATTTTACAACAATTTACGAACATTCGGTGTGA
>CBCOYO010000006.1:0-48267 GCA_965114465.1 uncultured Lachnospiraceae bacterium | reverse complement strand
TACATTTTATTACGGTCAGCGCAGTAAATGCGCAGACCTACCTGAACTGTTACCTCAATTATCCTTAATTTTATTGAAATCTGTTGCATTTCCCAAAGCTTTATGCAATACTAAGGGAACTGTTAAGCGTTAATCTTTAACTGTTCCTTAGATTATCCTCTATTATTATATGCACACTTTAACCAATAAGGCAAGTTGAAAATCAATAGGAATACGTAAAAATGCTATCGCAATCGGAGGTGCTTTAAAATGTATTTAATATCCGTCTACTTCGATACCACCACAACCAAGCGTCTGCAATCGCTTATCTGCCAGATTGCTGCGGCTTCTGGTAATACCTATATGACTCAAAATCATGTGCCGCCGCATCTTACGCTTTCTGCAGTAGAGGCGCGGAATGTGGAGGTTCTGCTTCCACCAATACAGGCATTGGAAGGAAAGCTTTCAAAAGGAAAAGTACAATTTGTTTCCGTCGGGCAGCTTCTACCGTACGTCTTATTCCTTGCGCCTGTTTTAAATTCCTATCTTATGGATTTGGCACAGCAGGTCTATAATGCCATATCGCCGATTGCGGATACCAAAATCAGTAAATATTACAGACCTTTCTCATGGCTGCCGCATATTACACTTGGAAAGACCTTATCTACAGAAGAAATGCAGTGCGCATTTGCTGTTGTCCAAAGCCATTTTTCAGTATTTGATGGATTCGTTACAGAAATCGGCGTTGCAAAGGTAAATCCACATATTGATGTGCTGCGGTATCGGCTGCAATAATTCTTATTCCAGCGTTCCCTGCACAAATGCAAGCACCCAATCACGGTATGCCTCTCCGGTCTGCAGTTCCATATCTGTGCAAAGCTTGCTTCTGGTGGTCTGTACTTCCTGCGCAGTAATTGGATTGTAGCCTTTTTTTTCATAAGTTGTATAATAGATCCCTATGCCACGTTTCTGCCAATTGGGAAGTTCATTGTAGTTGATTCCCTCCGAAAAAAGCAGTTCATTTTTCCATGCAACAGACTTCCCTTCAATCTGCTTTGTCGCTTCCTGTGCAGAAATGCCCTTTTGGCGCAGTTTCCAATAACAGTGCGCATTTAAAGAATTTCTGTGTGCATCCTCCTGCCTCCATGCAAAATAATCCCCAACGCATTCCAAGTTCGGCAGTGGCACTACACGACTGTCAAAACACGCCATCACGCCCAATTCCATTGACAGATACGCACTTGCTTCCCCTGCAAGAATGGAATTAATTTTCCTTGTTTTTCTGCCAAAAGTATTGTCTTTTGGGTGAAATAAAAGGGAAATCTCGTCGCTTTCCGTAAATGCGTATACAATACGGAAACCGCACTCCATTAAATGCTTTGCTGTACCAACCATCGCATCGCGGAAACGAATGTCAAACGGCGCTTCAAATTGGCACGTTTCCTTCGTTAACCGTGTAAATCCCCTACCATCCACACGTGCCACAAGATATAATTCCTGCCAAATCACTTGATCAAGCGATTGCTCAAACCGCCTTAATTTCTCATCCAATTCATCAAAGTTCATAAAATCCCCCTTCTTTATTTATCCGAACTAGTACTATCTATACTATTTACATATAATTCTACCTGCCATCTTTATCATTCCATTCCTCTGTTATAAACATCCCCTGCGCAATCCGCACAAAAAATAATTTATCAAATCCCTCCTGATATGATGGCAGTTCCATGCGGTTGGAAGTTGCTGCTATTGCTTTATCGGGCACACACGCCTTTCCACTGCGCAAATGATTCCGCTCCACACACGCCGCAATTACAGATTGAAAGAAATAGCCCTCCACTTCATAACCATACTGCCTCGCTGCACTAATATACCGTTCTCTGTCCGCTACCGTTGGATTCGTATTATCCACCACAAAAGAGCGCCCCGCTGTGAAACATTCCTCCATAAGCAACCGTTCTTTATTGCGTGTATGCAAGGAATCCATATTAATATGTACATAGTCGTTCTGCAAAATTTGGTGGTAATATGTCGATTTCCCACTTGCCTGTAGTCCGATAAAAATTATCGCTTTTGGCATTGTTCAGCCTCCTTTGTTATTTTTCATAGCAAATCTTATCCGGCAGCCACTTGCGGATAATTTCATATAACTGATCCAAGTCCATTGGTTTGGATAAATAACCGTTCATCCCTGCCTTTTCATATTCTTCTTTCTGCTCTTTTGCCGTATTTGCTGTCAGCGCAATAACGGGAACTTCTTTATAATAATTGTCCTCCATTTCCCGCAGCGCGCTGACTGCTTCAATCCCGTTCATTTTCGGCATGAAATGATCCATAAAAATTAAATCGTAATGCTTTTCCTGTATCATCTCAAGTGCCTGCTGCCCGTCTGCCGCTGTTTCAATCTGCATTTGCAGCGGCTCAAGCATCTCCACGGCAATCATGCGATTAATTTCATTGTCATCTACAATTAAAATATGGGCTTCTGGTGCTGTAAATTCTGTAGCGATAAACGCTGTGTCAGTAAATTCCGTATCTGCTAACTCTGCGGCTGCAACATCTGCCACAGATTCTACTGCATTGTTTTGCGGCACTGTACTGTTATTTCTCAATTGCGCCTGTGCAGTCCCCCGATTGTCCAATACTTGCTGACCACTTGCACTATTTATTAAAAAGTGGCAGAAATTATCGCTATATAACGGTTTATTTACTGTCGGCAGGTTTTCCGGTAATTCTCCCTCTGTCATTGGATTGCGCAGTACACAGATGGATGCATTTTGTTTTGCAAGAATTTCCTTTTCATGCATACCAAGTGTTTCATAACTGTCTGTAAAATAATAAATAGACGCGCTCCCCGGCTCTGCCTGATTCCTCTCCGCCAAAATCGACAGATTCTTTGCGAAAATATTTTCCACATACGCAAGTTGATAGCTTTCTGCAAGTTTTTGCAACATTGCATTTGCCGCCGGATTTTTCATATTTCCGCAAATTACCGCAGTCTGTTTCTCTTGTGGAAGCGATACTGCACGTTCCTTTTTTACTATGCGTTGATGAATGGTAAAGTAAAAATCGCTGCCTTTACCATATTCACTTGCTACGCCGATTGTTCCATTCATAAGTTCAACGAGCTGCTTGGAAATAGATAGCCCTAAACCCGTCCCCTCTTTGTGATGGTTTTTCTGGACATCCACCTGTTGAAATGTGCCAAACAGTTTGCCAATATCCTCCTCGCGAATCCCCTGACCCGTATCCTTTACCGATATATATAATTCAATATCCTCCTGTAGCACTTGATTGACTTTTACGGTAAGGCTAACCGTTCCCTCCTCTGTAAACTTCGTGGCATTATTCATAAAATTAATTATAATTTGACGGATACGCAGCGCATCGCCATACAACTGCGCCGGAATATCTGGATCGATATCGAACAGTAGTTCTACAGGCTTTGTACCAATCCGATTTAAAATAATCATACCTAAATCGCTTAACATTGCCATAAAATCATATGCTTCGTCCACCAGTTCCATTTTGCCTGATTCAATTTTCGACATATCCAAAAGGTCATTGACAATCGCCAATAGCGCATTGCCAGAGTTTTGGATATTTAATAAGTAATCGCGCTCCTGCTGTGGAAGATTCCTGCGCAGCAAAATCTGAGTCATGCCCACAATTGCATTCATCGGTGTGCGGATTTCATGGGAAACATTTGATACAAACGCCGATTTCGCCTGATTGGCAGCATCCGCACGCTCCTTTTCCTCCTGAATACGCTCCATTAATTCATATTGCTGTGTTACATCGGCAAGCAAAAGACTGTAACCGGCTACCTCGCCCTTATCCCAGATTTCCATGACTTTTTTCTGATAATGCTTTGTATCAATCTGCGTGACCTGCTCCTCATTCATAAAGAGTCGCAGCAATTCGCCAGATACAATCTCATTTTTGCGCCTTTCGTTTAACTCTGGAAAAATTTTATTGGCATAAGAATTGGAATCCAAATAGCCATACATTTTATCAACAATCACAAACGCATCGCCCATCTGCTCAAATACCCAGCCATGCCCAAGCTCTGTAATCCCGAAAAACTCGTCACGGCGCACGCTGATAATAATGGATACAATAGACAATGAAGCACAGATCGGCACAATATCAAATGGCAGATTAAAAAGCAGCATAATAGACAACGACGCACATAAAACAAACTGTGCCACCGCCAGCCGTGCAAGATTTTTTCGCTCTGATCGGATTGGCACAAGAAACATGCGCACCAAAATATAAACCATGCCACACAATCCAATAACCCCGATAATACAATAATGCAGCATATAGAAAATTGCCGGCTCTGAACGCAGCATTACCAGCCCCCAATTCGCATTCCACTCAAAATCAAGGTTTTGAAATGCCAAATGAAACGGATCTCCTGTCCAGACTGCAAGCAGAAACAGCACATCAAAAATACTCCAAAACGAAATCAGTGCCACCGCCCATTTGTAGTGTTTCAGCTTCATATATGTCCATAGAAACATTCCAAACATTAGATAAAACACGATATTACCAAAATATTCCATTTTCAGTGCAATCAATGCGCCCTCGTAGGTCTTTGTTTGAAGCAGCAGCATATAACTGCCATTAATAATCAAACAGCCAAGATTCGCCAAAAGCAGATACATGGAAGTTCTGCTGTGCGCCTTGCGAATCAGGGAAACACAACCCACAAACGGGACAAGAATCCCAATAAGCTGCACAATATTTACCAAAATAAATATAATCATCATCTTCCTCCTGTTTTACAGTTTCAAGCTATTCCAATTATTTTGATTATAGCATATTTTAATTTTTTATTGTGAACTTTTTATCGTAAAATCCAGAAATTATAATGGATTGTTTAGATTAGACACGGATATAAAATCTATTTACAATATAAATGCTAATGTTACAAATTCATTTTTTTATTTTTAACAATTTGCACGAAGTACCCCTAGAAATGTGAGTGTGATTGTGGTACTCTAATTGTGGTACTCTATTAGAGGAACAAATCGGAGGTGAATGTTATGTCTTTGAAAGTTATTTTGTTAAATGGAGCATCCAGTAGTGGGAAATCTACCTTGGCAAAGTCATTACAAAATCACATTAAAGATAATAAAAAACAAGAATATATTATAATTTCTATTGATGATTTTTTAGATATGACGATTAATAAGCCATATAGTTAAAGAGTTAGAAAGCCAATCAATGCAGTTAGCATAATTGGAGATAATTGGAGAAACAATTTAATATCAAAATAACAGTGTAAAGGCACATGGAACAATAAATTGTAAACCATGCGTTTTTTTGCGCCCAAAAGGAAGAACATAAGCGACAACATTCAGACCAACACCACAGGGCGATTAACGTCTTGTCTGCAAAAGAAGATTGATAAGACGACCTACTTAGTCGAAATACATTTCTCTGATGCAAGTACCCAAAGCGTAGAGGACAAGCTAATGCGTGCCATTCTCTATGACTTAGAGCATGGAAAACAGAGAAAATCAAGAAAAAGTGATGAAAAAAAATGAATACATCCTTGACAAATACCAACAGGGGCTGTCACAATAAGTTTTGATTTTACAAGATATCATGCAAAACGCAATGCAGTATTTTAATATCTTATATCTATTTCCCTTAATGCGACAGCCCCTTACCTATATTCTTAACAGCACTGCTGATTACAGTTTAGCAAGCCAAACTATAATGATTACTTTTCAAACTATCACGCAGCAAAAATTACATTTGTGTATCTTATAAACTTACTCCTGCGCTGAAATATAGATATACTTTTCAATTTCCTCCTTTGATAAGTCATCTGTCTGTGAAAACGGATAAGAACCATCTTCTTCCCGCTTTACTTCAACAAATGCCGTTTTTCCGTTGTACATAATTGCAACTCTGCATATCCCGTCTGTGTCGAATAAGTCTGTAATATCAGATTTTTGATCATAATAATATATCCAAACCCGTCCATTATCATCTTCCTCAACATTAGCGGACTCATTGATTGTAGTAATCAAATCGTCTGTGGTCAGCCATGTTTGGCTTCCGTCGTCATTAATAGCAACGCCGCCAAACCCCAGCATTTCTTCTTCATTACCATCGCTCTCAAACCGCATCGTATAACCACCGTTTCCGTTTTCCTCTACTTCCACCTCTGTCTTTGTACCATAAAGCCAAACCGAAACCTTCTCCTGAATCCCTCCAAGATCTGCGGCATACGCTGTTCCTGAACCACATACAATAACTGCACATGCAACGGCTGCCGCTGCTACGATATTTTTTTTCCGTTTCTTCTGAAATTCTGCCATTTCTTCAACCTCCAAAGATAATTTTCGGGAGGACTGAAGTGCTGAAAATGCTTGTTTATAACGTTCCTTATTTGTCATCATCCCATTCCTCCTTTAAAGCTTTTTTGAGCAAGCATCTGCCGCGCGACAATCGTACTTTGACATTGCTTTCACTTAATTTAAGGATATCTGCAATTTCCCGCACTGCATAATCCTCATAGTAAAATAAATGAATTACAATCCGATATTTCTCCGGTAATTTCATAACTGTTTCAAATAAATTTTCGGATTGTGGTGTTTCAAATGTCAATGTTTCCATATAATCTTCAAGGGAAAGCTTATTGCATTTCCAAAAAGCGCGGTTTACATTTTTCGCCTTATTAATTGCCACTCGTATTAGCCACGCGCGAATATGCTGCTCGCTGTCAAATTCCTTCTGCATTGTGTAATACTGGAGGAACGTATCCTGAACAATATCCTCTGCGTCCTGCGCATTTTTGCATACATTAAATGCCACAGCAAATAAATTATTCTGATACAGCGCCACCAGTTCCTGTATTGCTTGTTTCATTAGAGCTCCTTTCATTCGTATTATAGAAAAGGCCTTTCATTAATAGTACAAATGAGAATAGAATTTGGTTACAAAATTATATAATAATTATAATTTTTTTCAACACACCAGCAGAGCTGCTACAAAAGCAATAAACTAAAAATGCCAAAGCAAAGACAGGAAAAAGGAGGTTATAACAAACATCAAATGATATTAAGTACACGCCCACTGTGCCACTACACGGGAAAAGTCCCGATTTCGCAAGTCCTCAGCACGGATTATAAAATTCAATGGCCCACCGTTTAAAGATAAATCCATACCGCCAATATCATCTTGCGGATAGTCGTAAGTATCATCATACAATTGCAGCAGCAACGTATCACATTCTGCCCAGCCTTCTCCCTCGTCGTACAGACGCGGATCATCTTGGAGATAATTGGGATAACCGCCCATTTTGCAGCCGCCATTTTTAATCTGACTATATATTTTATTCAGTGCTTCCCGTTCCTCGGAAGTGTCATCGTCCAATTTATAAGGCATAAATTCTTCGGGATCGGCATCCGGCAACTTGGCGGCAAGCGCAGCCGCAAAGAGCTGATCAAAACGGAAGTCCTCATGATTAACCGACTCCTGTTCCACACTCTGAAAAATAATTTTCAGAGGAACATTAGGACAGCGCCATAGAACGTCATGTCCCTCCTCAATATCCTGTAAATCGAATGGATTGGCAGGGCGTGGCATATTGCTGCGCTTCGCTTCTGCCCAAGGGATTGCCATTTTCGCTTCGCATTCCTCCATTGTAACTGTTTCGTCTATGTCTGGATAATAGACTGTGCGCCAATGTTCCTGTGCCGGAAAAGGCCCATCATCCAGTCCAAAATCGCCAAAATGCCAGTCCTCAAGGTAAATCTGCAACAGTCCAGAATCAGGAAAATTGTCCATAGAAGGTATCTGTGCAAAATTTATCTGAGCACACAGCCAAAGCTGGTTTCCATCCACATCGGTAGGAATTTGACCATTGTGAGGCACATACGGCACACCGCCTAAATGACTGTCCATAACGCCAAAGGAATCCCGTGTAAGCCGAAGGCGGCACACGGGACGCTTATTTTCCGCCTGAATTTGGTTTACAACCTCTTGACATATTTGAATTTTTTCTATGTTAGTCATAGAATCCTCCTCTCATATATTATTGGAAATATTTGATACTCTTTGGCTTTAATTGTACCATAGCAAATCGGGAATCACAACGAATACTTTTTCTTATTTAGGAACGGTAGAAAAATAAGGGTAACAGTTCAGGTAGGTCTGTTACCGAATATCTACATAGCCAACCTGTAAGGAATGTTCGTTAAATTCATACGCTCCACCCATTGTGTCAAAGCTAAGATAAAGCATCCCTAATTCTTCTTCTGGTACAAGCCACGCCATATGAACCGTCGCTGTTTCGTTCGGTTTTAGATGAGAAATATAATTGTTCCCACGTTCACCGCCGTGCACATCATAATACCACATTTCCTCCATATGGGCAGCTCCTACAATTTCCCTATGATCCCATCCGGTCGCTGAGGCATTTTTTTTGCCGTCATACATTTTGACTTGGCTGCCGTCCTCCTCGATTTTCACTATATTTCCAAAAAACAGCACATCTGAAAGTTCTGTATCGCCAGTATTGGTATATTCCACTGTAACATATACCAGTTTCTGTGGCACTTCACGCGTGTCTACCACTTCACTAATGGAATTTATACCATCACCAGAACGGATATAATTGATTTTTGTCGGAAGTAGTTTTCCGGAGGCGTCCGTTTCTTTTTTCAAATCCTGCTGCTCATCATTGTCCATTGATGATATATTTAATGGACTAATATCGTCATAAATCTGCACTTTAGACACTTTGATTTGCAAATTTTCCAGTCCCTCTTCAGCATCAATCGGATGTGCCGCAAATGCCTCCCCGATTGAAAATGTTTTTAATGCAGACTTTGGCATCGAAAGATTGGAGGCTGAAGCGGTTATATTTTCTCCCTCCTCCTGTGATTTCATAAATGCGCTCCAATCACTTGCACAGACAATTCCCTGTGTTTCATTGTCTGCGGCAGGCTGCAACTCAATTCCCTCTGCAATTTTCAGCACATCTTCTTTGCTGACATCGGATGCTGCAAACATCTCCATTACATAGTGCAAATCTGTATACGCCACATAGCATCGCTGGTTAAATGAAATACGATTATCCGCAGCGCCTTGCAATTCAAAATATACGCCATCATACCCGCCAACTTTGATTGCTTCCTGACTTAAAACATTTTTTGTTAACATATCAAACTGTGCATCTCCAGTATCCATACGATAGAAAACAATCGATATTCCGCCTTGATTTAATGCTTCTTGATAACTGAACTTGCCTGTTTCCGTTTCCACCATACCCGCAGGCAGATAAGAAAGCTGCATTTTAATCGGTGAAATCTCCGGAGTCTGCTGTGTGTCAGTTTCTTCGTCTTTATTTTCCACTAAAGTTGTACGAACTGCGTGTTTTCCCACAGATTCCGTGCGCATCTGATAAATCACACCTGCAAATCCCGTAACGCCAAGCAGCATTGCCGCCGCCACCGCTGCTATTAAAGATTTTCTCACTGCATATTTTTTCTTTTTCCTTGTTGTTTTCAATTGTTTTTGCACTTCTTGCTCTATCATAATTCTAATCTCCTCCGGCATTTCGGGAAAATCCCGCTTTAAATTTTCTAATTTCATAGTCTTTTATTCCTTTCCAAGACGCAGCAAAATAAAATACCACTGTTGTCTTCTTTACTCTGCCCATTCCAATTCGGATTTTAGTTTTGCCCTTGCACGTGCAAGCCTATTTTTTATGGTGCTTTCTGTTGTATTCATTAAGGCGGCAATCTCCTTGATGCTATACCCTTCCATATAGTAAAGTGTCACAGTAAGCCGTATTTCTTCCGAAAGGCGGCTGATTGCCTCATACAAATCCAGATATTCGCTATTCTCTGGAAAAGTTTCCTGTTCTTTTGATTCTTCCAAGGCATAGCTTTCCATAGGTACTAGCTTGCGTTCCTGCCGCATAATTGCATAACATTCATTGATAAGAATGCGAACCAGCCATGTTTTGCCAAACGAATCTTTCCGCAGTGTATGTATGCTCGAAAACGCTTTTACAATCGCTTCCTGTATCGCGTCCGCACAGTCCGCATCATTGCGCAGCAGCGTTTTTGCCACATGATACATCGACTCCTCCGATGCAATAATTAAATTCCCTAATTGTTCTTTTGTCATAATTTCCTTTCCGCCGGCTGTTTTCTGTCTATTGTGCACTGACATATCTTTAATAGAACGAATTAGATAATCAAACGCAAAAGCTTTTTTTCTCTGTATCGCTCTTTTCAAATATTAGATGTATTATAGCATCATTTGGTCGCACGAAATGTTGGAAAATTTATAAAAATATAAAACCATTACCTTTTGCTTGTCGCAGACCTACCTGAACTGTTACTTTTGCTTTCTACTTTTTACAGTTTTTATGCCAACAATTATATATTTTCGGTATGAAATCTGTTATACTATTAAGAAAGTGAAAATAGTTCAGGAGGATAAAATTTTATGAGTATTCAAACAATTCCCAAAATTCTTGCACAGCTTTTAAAAAAAGCACATAGTAACCTGCACAGATATTATATTAAAAAAATAGATAGAAAAAATACACTGAAAAAAATTGCTCGTATCAGAAAGAATTACAAAAAAAATTCCAAAAGGAATGCTTCTAAACAAATTCCTTCTATGAAAAAAAATTCCCCCAAAAATGCTTCCAATATTTTACAGACCTCTACTACAGATAGTATAAGTTCAAGCACTTTGCAAAGTCCTCCTGCTACAAACCCTGTAGATACAACTACCTCAAAGAATCCGGCGGAAGCTGCGGGTATCCCAGCCTTAAATGCCTCTCTCCTTACTGCACCGTCACCAATTACACAGCTTCCTACGAAAGTTTATGTGCGCCAGCCGGGACAGCCAGAAACGACAATTGGCTGGTGGTTAACAGTGGAAATGCTCAACGAACTTATTGGGCAGTTTCTAAATGGATATATCAGCCGGCTTGCTTTGTCATGGGGTTCACGGGAGCTTGTGCTGCTTCATAATAAGGGGAAACACGATATTTTATTAAAACCTGACAGCGGAACATATGCCTGCCTGTTTTTTGACAATAAGAACACAAATTGGTATGCACTTGTATCGCTGCCGGAGGTGTATGCGGTTGTGGAGTCCCAAGATGTTGTATTTGTTCCTTTCGGGTTGGGAACACTGCCCAACTATATGGTTCACGATAATACAAAACGGATAAAAGAGCAGTTAAATAAAATCGTTACAATGGTCGCAAATCCGCACGGCTCGCCTGCATTTATGACATGGTCGCCACAATGTTATCGTTTTGAAACATACCCACGATATCATATTGCTAAACGCTTATATGGTGGCTATTCTGCCGAGCAAGAACCCTGCCGGTTAAATGCGAAATTTTATATTCCTACAGCGCCTAACTGCCTTGTCTATGCCAACTGTGCCCAAACACAGTCCAACTACGCATACAACCCCCGCAATAAATCCGAAGTGCAAGAGGCTTTAGTTGCTTATATGATGGGCAAGCTTTCCTTATTAATACTGTCTTGGCACTTTCCGGAAAACAATAGCTCTGATAATAGTGCTATGCCCGACCGCCATATTATTTTAGTTCAGGATCAAGGTTGTCACCAAATGTTATATTTAGACAAGCAATATTTATGTTATCTAGTTTCTGATGTCAACGAATACATGAAGGCAGAAGGCAATCACTACCGCAAAACGGTATTCAACGGTCAAACAGTACCCGCATATCTGGTGCATGAAAATTTATGCCGAATCCGGGATTACACAGATCTGCTGCTTGCTCAGATCGAAAAACCGAATGCTATTTTAAATTTATTTGGAGAATTTTCTTATCATGGAGAAGACTACGACGCTGTAATGGAAGAATTTTTCACAAAAGAAAGAACGTGATATAGAAACTATTTTGAACCATTAGAAAAGAGTTGTGTGCTATTTTTCATCCAAAATCGGTATTACCGCGCATTAATCAATACGGCAACGGAGCAAAGAATCTTATCAGAAATTAAGTGAACGATATCCTTATCTATTGTATAATAGGTGGTTATCCAAATATCGCAAACCCCATCGCAACACAGATAATATTGAGAATCGTTATAAAGAAGTCAGTAAATTATTATATAATTTCAGCAATATGCAGTATATTCAACTTTATTATTTCTTTTATAGATAAAATATAGGGGGCTGTTGGTTATTATGTCCTTTTCCGCTACCCCCTAATAAATTGCAACACTTTTAATATTACGAAACTTCCTCATTATCTAAAACCCGTGAGATTGTGATAGCCATTTTTTCAAATTCTTTTGATATCTAAAAATTATACTATTGCTTCAACTAAAATTTTATCGCCTGCCACTATCTCACGAACTCCAATCTGTTTTTTCTTATTAAAACAGAAGCTAAGCATATATCCCTTTTTTTGGTGACAGTCATTGAGATATTCCGCAAGCTGTTGCTCACCATGCTGGTAATATTCATTCCCATGCCATATTTTCATCTCAATTATAAACTGCTCTCCCTGATAATCTACAATAACATCTGTTCTCCCAAGGCTTCTTGTCTGGGCTTCAATATAACAAATATATTTTCATTCTCAAATTCTCCTGCACTGAATGTCTGGAAGTCCAATAAAACGACGTAATAACTCTTTTTCAAATACTGTTCTAACGCAAACAACATTGTTGTCTTTCCATACTGCCTTGCGCGGTTCATTGTAAAATACTGCCGTGACGCGATTAATGTTTTCATGCTTTCCAGCCGTGCCGAAAGATCTACCATATAATGTTCTTCCGCTATACATCATCCTGTTACATTAAATATTTTTGCCATACCAGTTGTCCTCCCATGCCTCATTAAACCATATTCTTTCATTCATCTACCTCAATACTATCATGATCTACACACTTTTAAACATTGAGAACTTCCATAATGTACTTCTTGTCTATTTTTCTATGCCGCAAATCACTTACAGGGACAGTCCAATACAATCCTTCATACCTTCTCCTATAGATTAAGAAAGCCGTGTTTCCACGGCTTCCTCAAGTTGTCTACTTAGAAATGCTAAACAACAGGCGTATTTCTTCAACAATATTATTGTATTAAAATAAAACGAATAAACAACAAACAAAACATTAATTTTTTGTTAAATAAGATATTCCATATAATTTGGCTCTTATAACAGCACATCGCATTAAATCACAGGCATAAACCCAGCTAATCTAATACAATTCCAACATTTTCATAGTACATCTTGTCGTAACTTCTAAATAATATTTTGCATCTGCCGTTGATAAGCTATCCTCATCAACAGCCTCTATTTTTTCCATATAATCTGTGTATTTTTCTATAAATTCCATATAATCTGAAATCATTCCTAAAGTATCATTAGAATTTTGATACTTTTTCATAAAATCAATATATTCATCTACAAATATTTCATAACTATCTAAAAAAGCCTTTAAGTCAGGATCGACTTTATTTGTATTAGAAGAATCCCTTTCGTTATCTTTATCAGAAAGCACTGCAGTTTCAATTAATTTTGTATAGTCATCCTTATAATTACTATTTTCTAATTCCCCAAACGCGATAAATATTACTTTCCCTAATTCCTTGTTATTTACATAAATCATATGATATTGTATACCACCATATTTAGATTCTTCCATAAAAGTATATTCCTTGCTAAACAAACCAGCCACTTGAATATCCTTCTCACTTATCTCACTAAAGTCCTCCCCAAGCTTATTTATTACATCTTCCTTAAAATCTGACAGTTTCTCGTCTGAAATAGTTACATCTATACAGGAAAATCCCATATATTTTTGTTCTGCTTTAGATTCATATGATATATCAAAATCTTCGTCCTCCACTTCCTGATAATTTGAAGAAATCGAAAAATCAATTCCACCAATCGTTTTCGTCGTATATTCCACTTCATTTTCAACTGACAAGCCACCCTTTACTTCTAATAATTCCTTATAATCTTCAATTGATACTTTATCTTTATTCAAATCAGTTTTCGTAAATGATTCCTTATCCCAAAATAAACTTTTTGAATCAAAAACTAAATCCGAATAATCTTTATTTTCAATATTTGCATAAATACTGTATTTAAAATTATTCAAATGCATTGTAACCGTAATTACATTGTTTTTATAGTCCCATTCATTACCATCCTCAATTTTACCTTGCCAATAATACTCTGATGTACCATCTTTATATAAAGTAAGACCACTGCCTTGTTCCCCTATATATGTACCAACCAGATCATTTTTTTCAATATTATTTTCCTCTGATATACTGCTGCTTTCAATGGTATCTTGTTTATAATCTATTTTCACAGTGCTAGTTTCTTTTTCTTCCTTCCCTTCACACGCACATAAGCATACCACAATTCCAATAATTAATAATAAGTATTTCCTGCCAATTTCTTCTCTCATATAAATCCTCCATTCTTACCAATATACGCGATTCTGTACCACATACCAATCCGTCGTTTGAAAAATTTATTATTTTGCTTCATTTCCGCATCTGTTTAACTGGTATCTATAATATTTTTATCATCTAAGATTCTACTATTATACCTCAAATTGCGCTCTCGTGCAATACAATTTTCAAATTTATACCTACAATATATCTGCACAGGGAAGTAAATAATTTCGTGCAATTTATAAATGAGGTTAATATGAAAAACGAAGACAGTATAAATAGAATAATACAAGTAAAAGATATTAATATCGGACAAAATATCGCAAAACTCCGCAGTACATTAAAAATCAAGCAAGTAGATATGGTTGCAAAACTTCAGCTTGCAGGCATTGATATTTCTATTTATTCCTATAACAGAATAGAAAAAGGCACACAAAATCCGACTGTATCGTTTTTGTATGCCTGTTGCAATATTCTTAGCTGTGATATGAATATAATATTTGATTACAAATAAACATTTCTTATACCATTTCACGGCATAATTGATTGTTTACATAGGTTTGTGCGTTACTCAATTCATTACTCAATAAGGTATCAATTTCTTTCCTTGTGAAAAGTTCCTTGTGGTATCTCGCCTCTTGTACCTGCATCAAAAAACTGATAAAATCCTCCTGTTTCTTCATTTCCTCTCTAATAATTATCTTTAATTTCTGCGAAAATACCATAGAGTATCTTTTCTTTAGAATTAAAGCACGCATAATATTCAGTGGTATCTGAGGATTATATTCCAATACCACATCCAATACTCCACTTTTCATTGCACCATCGTATTTCTCTTTATGCCAAATATCTCTTTTCATATCATAAACAATCGAATCAATATTTAGAAATACCGTATCAGTAAGACGTTTTACATAATTTTCTGGTTCACATTTTATAATATGATTTCTATATGCCCATGTATCATTTAAAGACCAAATATCAATAACCAACCCCGAACAAATTAATTTGAATCCCCCGAAACGATTCACGCCTACTTGAAACTCAGATAATATACTATTCCAACTTTCAGTATTTTTTACATCAATAACAATATCAATATCTCTCAAATTTATAATATCGTCATTATCTTTAAATTCTCTTAAAACACCGCCAATTAAATATATATCCCCCGTTTCTTCCAAACGGTGAAACAATCTTAAAGAAGGTGGATATTTACCTAAATATGCAAGTATAGCGTCTTTTATCATTTTCATAAAACAATACACCCCAATTTTTATTATCTTCCTATTGTGGAAGACTAATTCCTGTTAACTCTTTATACAGATTTACCGCATAAGAATCTGTCATTCCAGAAATGAAATCTACCACCAAATGCAATTTATCATATATTTCTATATCAGACAATTCTTTGCTGCATCTGTTTTTATAATCATATAATGCAATATATTTAAAATTAGAAGAAATCAAATTATAAATTTTTCCTGAATATGTTGAGAATTTCAATAAATCTATACTACTGCTTTCTGTTAACGCAGTTACAAAAATATGCAATAGTGTTTTTATCACTTTGTCGCCTACCAATTCCAATGCCAATACTTCATGACAGCCAAAACAATATTTGCCCGTAATTTCTTTTTTCAAATAAGAAATAAAATCGTGCTCTTTATTCAACAATTCCTTTTGTAGATAAGTTCCATTCATAATTAAATCATAATTAAGCATAAATTCTTTTATTGCTTGTTCAAATAAATATCCTTGTGTATAATTCCGGAACATACGAACTCTTGCTAATAATTTATCCTCCTCACTTATGTTTGAATCTGGTAAATTAGCTTCTATTCTTTGAAAAAGCGCCTTATAGCTATCATAAATAAATTTTTGCTTAATCTGAGAATAAACAAGATCCCACGGAATATATCCTTTCTTTACGCCATCCTCTATATCATCACAAACATAAATAATATCATCTGCTGCCTCTAAAAGATATGTCGCTGGATGCCGCTGTCCTTCTATTAAACCTGTGTATTTTTGTATATTCTTAACTAATTGTTCCTCTGATCGGAAGTATCCAAACTTTTCATACTCTTTGGTCTTACTTGATGTAGATATCCAAGGATACTTAATTATAGCCGCCAGTGTTCCATACGTAAAATTTGCCCCATATGGGTCATTCAACGTTTGCAGTTTAGATACAATTCGTAAATTTTGAACATTGCCATCAAAATATATAAAGTCTTGCTTTTCCTGATCTGTCAATAAAATTTCTTGGTTTAAAAAATTATTCGACTCAAACCACTTTTTAAACCATTGCCTGATTACAGTTTCTCCATAATGCCCAAATGGTGGATTTCCTATATCATGAATTAAACCTGCGGTTTGCAGTAGTGCTGCAAGTTCATCTGTCATATCACTTGTAAATGCATCTGATTTCTGCTCAATTTGTCTACCAACTGCTTTCCCCAACGATCGAGCTAAAGCTGAAACTTCAATAGAATGTGTTAATCTGGTTCTTGTAAAATCATTTTTCTGTAAGGGAAACACTTGTGCCTTATCCTGCAATCTTCTCACAGAAGATGAGCCAACAATCCTATCATAATCTGCTTCAAATTCGTTTCTAGCAATTACAGAAACCGAATTTTTAGTTTGCGTTGAAGACTTTCTTTGTCTTTCCTTGCATAAAAGATTTTCCCATTGTAATTCTCCCATGTTTACACCACC
Organism: uncultured Lachnospiraceae bacterium; assembly: GCA_965114465.1. GTDB lineage: Bacteria > Bacillota > Clostridia > Lachnospirales > Lachnospiraceae > COE1. The sequence continues at coordinate 31,119 of CBCOYO010000006.1, read as the reverse complement.
TTTATAATATCTGCAAATATTATATCAAACTCATCATATTATCGCAAGTCACAAAATAACCATGATTTATTTCCTCCGATTAGCCAACGTAACAGTTCAGATAACCCATTGAACTGTTACGTATCCAGCCATTGGAAATCGCATCGCGATGGGCTGGATACCTCCAATCACTACATTTTATTACGGTCAGCGCAGTAAATGCGCAGACCAACCTGAACTGTTACTAGCCAACCCATTGTCTTCCTATTTACGGTGTGTTACAATACTATTAAAAGTACAATCTAAAGCATTATACGAATATTATAAACCAACATTATCAATAAAAGGAGCAGATACACATGAAAAGAAAGAATAAGATCTATCGGCGCTTAACAATTCTTTTGCTTGGTATTTACCTCGCCTTGCTGATTGTTCTCTACCTATCAGAACACACTGACAGCCAAGCTACTATCCGTTCCTTCCGTGATGCCTTTTGGTATTCCCTTGTTACACTGACCACAGTTGGATATGGCGATCTAACACCCGTAACCCCTCTTGGAAAATCCGTGGGTGTTATTTTCCTCCTAATGTCCGCAGGCATTATGATGACATTGTTCGGTGCCATGATCTCCTTTGTTACAAGCGAAGGCCTTCCCTTGTTCCAACTACGCTTCCAGCGGCGGAAAAACTGGTATTATTTTGCAAACTTTAGTATCGAATCCAGCACGCTGGCGGAAAACATCTACAAAGAAGATCCTGATACCGTTATTATATTTGGCGCTAAAAGAGATGAGCAGACAGAGTTTCCAAACTATCCCTGTCTGTTTATCAATGCTTCCCCAGCCCGTATTGTAGCTCACAAAAAAAATATCGGTTCAAAATGTAAAATCTTTTTGATGAAGGAAAACGATATCGGATCGAATACCCGCGCAATTGACTTACATACACTGCCTGTGGATGTATATGCACGCACTACAAACGGCCGTGATCTCCTGTCTGGAAATATTAATTTTTTCCACAGCTACGACTGCTGCGCCAGACAATACTGGCACTCGAAACCATTACGCAGCCACGAAAATACTATTGTGATTATTGGATTTGGGAACTATGGGCGCTGTATCCTTGAGCGAGCAATTATGACCAACATCCTCTCTGTTGATCAGCATGTTGCCTATCATATTTTCGGAGAGTCTAGGCATTTTCTCGCAATACATGAACATTTACATGAAACTTTTTCACTAAATCTCGTTTCAGATACAATGGATTCTCTAATTTTTCATAAAGATATATGGGAATTGCACCATACGCTAATGGAATTGGCAGACCGCATTATTATCTGTCCAGACGCCGAAGCAGAAGGCTGGAATATCTACTGGAAGCTAAACAGTTATTATAGACTTCGTGGACGTATGCATCTGCACAGCAGCCGCAAAACCCCCGGCGTATCATATTTCGGCACAAATGAGGAAATCTATACGCCAGATCAGATTATGCGGACTGCACTCAATAAAGCCGCCATTACCATTAATGAAATTTTCTGCCGTTCTGTTTCATACCCTACCAAAACATGGGAAGAACTAGATGACTTTCACCGAGAATCTAAGATTGCGGCTGCTGACCATATTCTGATGAAAATTCGGATTCTGCTAAAAGACGAAACTATTACTGAAATATCACCTGATGTTGTTCAGAAAGCATATACGATATACAGTGAAACGAGAAAAAATCCAGAAATTCAAGAAATGTACCGCAGAATTGACCATACCCGCTGGCTGCGCTTCTACACCTTCTACAACTGGCGCTACGGCCCTGCGCGTAACGATATTGCAAGACAGCATCCCATGCTGTGCCCCTATGAAGAATTAACTCCCGAACAGAAACGGGAACGGGACGCCACATGGGAATTGTTAGGAAGCATTGCGTCGGAGTTGTGATATCATTATCATAGAGCAATATTCAAATATGTTCATTAGCTGTTGTATTCTTTTATGTAATACTAATTTCATCAACTTTCGTTACTTCCCTATTCACTGCCCAGCAATCCGCATAACGGTGTATGCTCTTTATGCACAGCCCCATACAGAGAAAGTATGCACTTAGGCGGCGAGCAGGGAAGACGAATCTTCTCTATTCGATTGCTTTCTCTCCAGCTTATTGAGCAAACGATCCGCATGGCAGGGTTATCTACCTATGCAATCTTGTCAAACAATGCGTTTAATTTTGCCCAACCGACTAGTACAGCATTGCGCAAATATCAAACACTGTTTTTCACCGTTATTTAGCCAATGCTGTATTAGAACAGAAATTTTTTTACTGTTTAGTTTCCAATCATGGTATATTTATTTTACAGGCATATATGTATCAAGATATTCCAGTATCTTTCGCATATACTCCCCATACACTTTGTTGTCATTCTGCAAACCGTGACCCGAATGCTCACTTAAATAATAATCATGGGGAACGTTGTTTTCCTCAAGTGCTTTCAGAAGCCTTAGCGATCCTTCATAGGGCTGAACTTTATCATATTTTCCATATGCAACGAGAGTAGGCACACTGTTTTCGTTTACCCAGAGCAAAGCAGAAATATCTTTTATTTCTTCATCATACTCAGGTGTGCCAAACGCTGATTTGATTTCCTTGCCTGCCATTGCACCAAACATCACTCTTGCGGCAGTGTCACTTTCCTCACTACCAATATCAAAACCATAGCATTTCCAATCTTCAGGATAAAATGAAGAAGGCCCTACTGCTCCAAAAACCATTTTGACAGGTACAGGCGAAGTTTCTGCATCACGATAAGCATATAGCAAAGCAAGACAGCAGCCTGCAGAACCACCTGAAATGGACATTTCGTCGATACGATATCCTAATTTTTCTGCTTTGTCGATCACATGAGAAATACTCTCTTTAATTTCCATAGATTGGGAGTACACGCTTGCATCAGGGTGGGCATCGCTGACAAGGGTATAGTTAATGCCTGCGGTCACATACCCCTTAGAACAGAGCCACTCCAGCATTTCTCCATCGCCAGATTTATCTCCGCTTGTAAAACCACCTGCATGAAGATATACAACCAGACCATAACTATTTCTGGAATCATCGGCTGGAACATAAAGGTCAAATTTATTGGCTTCGCCCTCACCATAGGAGATGTCCGTATATACCTTTCCAACTGTATCATTCCATTTAACTTTAAATTCCCCGCCAAATGGATCATGCTTCATTTTAAAAGCAACAGACCCTCCAAAAGCGGCAATAAATGTAACAATATAAATAATTCCCCACATAACCCTGCCTTTCCTTTTCGCTTTTTTTTCTTTTCGCTTTTTTTCTTTTCGCTTTTTTTCTTTTCTCATAGAAAGTTACCTCCAAACATGGTGCCACCCAACAAAAGGTTCAAAAACGCCCGAAAAGCAAGCCGCCCCAAAACGACCGCTACGACAATGATAAATAATAAAATTAGAATACGTTTTTTTATAAGTGTCATGTTATCTTTCCTTTCTGCACTCTTGATTTTTGGATAAAAGTGTGCTATCATTCTATGAAACATTTGCATTGTCGATATAATTGTATCAGCAGTTTTTGAAATGTCAATAGGAGGACAGAAAATGAAACAAAACAGGGAAACTGTATCACCGATGAGCAATGAAGGAAGAAATATTTATGTAATAGAACATATAACGGAATCTCTCCTAACGCTATTGGAGGATAAGGATATTGAGAATATTTCCATCAGCGAATTATGTGATAATGCTGGCATTGGACGGGCTTCTTTTTACCGTAACTTTAATAGTAAAGAAGATATTTTAAGGGCATATATTAATAAATTATTTGCTGGATGGAAAAACGACTGGGAGAAAAATAATAATATTCCCCTGAGTTCAGGTATTGGCATGATATTCAGGCATTTTGAAGAATATAAAAAATTTTATCATCTTCTGAATGAACGCCATCTTATTTATTTGCTAAAAGATGTTATTATGGAAATTATGGAATTAAAGCCAGACCTGCCCAAATCCGAAGCGTATGCGAAAGCATTTGTCGCATACACCCTGTATGGCTGGATAGAAGTGTGGTTTCAAAGAGGAATGCAGGAATCCGCAGAAGAAATGGCTAATCTTTTCAAAATGCAGGGACTATAGTGTGAAAAATACTTCTAAGGCAGCAAAAGACACTGCCTTAGAAGTATTAAGTTTCACATCTATTTGAGGAACTGTCGCATTAAGATAAATGAATTTACTTTTTATTGGGCAACCAACTCTTCACTAATAAGTATTACATATCTCTATACATTCTCTCCACCTATTCAGCAAACGATCCGCACGGCAGTGTATGTTCCTGATATGCCTGCTCTAACTTCTCCAGCCAGCTATCCTGATATTGCAGCAAGTGAGCCTTACAAATTAGTTCCAAATCATCCGATACCCGTCCTGCAACCTCATCCGACTTCGTATAATGATACACTGTCAAATAACTTTTCTCCCGAATCTTATCCATTATCGCTGCATCCTGTGGCAAAATATTATCCTCCTCAAGTGCTTCCAACTCATCGTACACCCGAGCCCATTCGTCATCAAAAATTTCCTCATCCCGCATATCTAGGAAATCCGCCACATAAATATCAAACATGTCTTCATTAAAAAATTTCCCACTTTCAATATTCTCCAACATTGTTGTTAACATCCTGTTTTCTCTCATACTGCAATTTCCTCCTTATAACTCTTATTGAAATCAGATACTACACACCACAAAACAAAAATTTTTCTTTATACAACTAGCGCAATAGGCTTTGATTATACAAGATATAGTATAAAATGCCGTACAGTATTACAATATCTTGCAAATGTTTCTCTGAATGCGACAGCCCCTATCATGTTTAACAGTTCCCTATCACCAGTACAATTGCATCCGATTTAGTACAGCGTTGCCTAAATAACAGTGAAAAACACTGCCTGGTATTTGCGCAATGCTGTACTAGTTGACTATCAACAAATAAATCATCGTTAAACCAAGCCCCACGCAAAACATAAACAGCCCAAACGAAAGACTCCTCTCAATTATCCTAAGATTTTCTACAAAATCCACATTCATTAACGCCAATTTATGCTCATATCCTTTCGGCTCATATTTTTTCTTCTTTATTATACAAGAAAGTTTATTCAGATTTTCCATACTCTGCCCCAATTTATGCGTTATATAATTTCCCTCTGGCAGCTCATACGGAAGTTTCCGTTCACGGTACACTGTCTTTTTCAAAACGATTACAAGGGTATCAACAAAACTATCCAAAATCCGTGACAACACGCCCAGCACAAATGGAACGGCTGTATAAAATACGGCACGATACAAATACTTCTCCATATCCATCCACACCGGAAAGATTTCCTGATACCCTTTTTCCTTTCTGCGCAGCATCACAAGCCGTACCGCCAAGAAATATACTACTGCGCCAATGGCAATCGAAATTGCCGCACCTTGTAAATTCTCTAATGAAAAATAATTGACTGCATTCATGTCTAAATTGTGTGGATTCCATGTAGGTGATGCCAGATAAAATGTCCACTCTGAGTCCTGCGCCCATGTAAAATCCATAATTGCGCCACCAACCCCATTCGGAAATACACCGATTAGCACAATTGGGATAAGGCAGACGATAATTGCAATTTTGCTAAGCAATGACATATATTGTTTTTTCTCCTCATATGTGCGCTGAAGACTTTCATCTTGATTTTTTTCAAGAAACAATACTGCAAACAACTTCGTCATATACGCAACAGTCAAACCGCCAGAAACCAAAAATAATATTTCTATCCAATAAATTATTTCCTGCGTATATGGCACTAACGCCTGCACCCCCGCCAGACTGCCATATATCACAATACTCTCATGCAATAAAGTTTTGCTTACATATCCATTAAACAGTGGAATACCGCCCACGCCCGCGGCGGCAATGCCAAACGCAATCATTAGAAATAATTTCTTGCGCCCAAAGCCACGAATCTTGTTAAGTTCATAGCTGCCCACGTGCAGAAATACCACACCAGCAAGAAGAAATAGAACCAATTTCACCAGCGAATGGTTAATCATATGCAGAATCATCCCACGCGCCGCACACAAATACGCTTCCACAACCTCCTCCCTCAAGGTCTGCAAAGCCACCATTTTATCCAAAACATCGTTGAACATTGTTGCCATTCCGATTCCAAATAAAATAAAACCAATCTGTGACATTGACGAATATGCAATTGTCGTTTTAAAATTGCTGCTTGCCACAGCACGCATTCCGCCAACCAGCATGGTAATTATGCCGACAATTACCACCGTCATACCCCACCCGCTGTTGCCGCCAAATATCTCATCGGACACCAGCGCAATGCCAAGAATCCCTGTTTTACTTAAAATCGCCGATAACAGTGCAGTTGCTGGAGCAGGTGACTGTGTATACGACTGCGGAAGCCATACGTGCACAGGAAACGCTCCCGCCTTTACGCCAAATCCAACAAAAAGACAGCCCGCTGCCACATACAGCATGGTTTTGTTCTGCTCTAACTCTGTTGAATTGTTTATCATACCATACACAGCAGAGGAAGCAGACCCAAAAGAAAGCGATCCCCACTGCACATACAAAATAAACAACCCCATTAATATCGCCATACCGCCTGCAATTGCAATCCCTAGATACGTGCCAGCAGCATACGCCGATTCCTTTGTCTGTCTGTGTGCCACCCACATAAAGGAAGTAAACGACATAATTTCAAAATAGCAAAACAGTGTAAAAAAATCCTCTGCATGAAATACGCCCATTGTTGCGCCCAGTGTCATTAAATTAAAAAAATGATATCTTATGACATTTGTGTCATTTTTCATATATTCCTTAGAAAATAGAGCCGTTACCAGCCACGCAAATAAGATAAATACACTAAAAAAACATCGAAATCCAATTCTTCCTTGATATATTACCAAAGCCGCCGCAAGTTCCACAGCAATTACTGCAATCACACTATTTGCCGCAATATCCCTATCCTTCTGCGTCTGTCTATTGTGAAACCAAAACCATATCACAAACCCCGCAGCAATCGGAAACCATACCAATATATCTATATCCATATTTATCCCTCCTTTCCTGTTGTTACGATTCACAACTTTCATCTGCCTACAGTAACGGCATTTGCGCATTCCAATTGTAAATCATAGCTTCCTATTCCATGCATTATAGCAGCCCCTCTGCAACCTGTGTAAAAAACGCCACAAACGGCTCACTGTAAACACCAATTACAAACATTGCCACAGCAAATAATATTAACGGAAACAGCATTCTCCAATCCGGATCGGTTACGCGTTTTGTATCGTTATACTGTGTAAAACCACCCTGCTTTGCCTGCACACTTTTTTCAAAATCACCGCCGGGAACATAAGCCCTAATTACAATGGTCAGCATATAAATTGCCGTAAGCAGCGCCGACAGCAAAAGCCCCCCAACACCAACAACAGCCAGCAGATTACCACTTAGAATCGCTGCCTTTGCAAGATTCCACTTAGAAACAAACCCACAAAGCCCTGGCACGCCCATTAGTGCCAGCGCAGAAACTGTAAAAACCGCAAATACTTTCGGCATTTTCTTTGCCATACCGTCCAACTCATATACATAGACTGCATGTGCCTGTGTCATCATCGCGCCAGCGCAGAAAAATGAACAAATTTTCATAATGCCGTGGAATACCATATGGCAAAGTGCACCCACAAGCCCTAGCGGTGTCATTATCACTGCACCGAATAAAATATAAGAAAGATTGGAAATCGTCGAGTACGCTAGACGCCGCTTTATATGCGTTTCCTTCACTGCCATGCTGCATCCATAAACAATTGTAAAAATCACAATGCACATCAGCAAATACTGCGCCCATGTCCCACGCAGAAAATCCATACCAAAACTATAATATGTCAGCCGCATAATTGCAAATGCTCCCGCCTTTACAACCGCTACCGCATGAAGCAGGGCAGTAACCGGCGTTGGCGCAACACCTGCCTGTGGCAACCATGAATTAAACGGGCAAATTGCCGCCTTTACGCCAAAACCCATAAATGCAAGCACGTAGATAAACAGCAGCAAATCCTTCTTTGTGCCAATCTGCGCAAGATTCAGCACACCTCCATACGTAAATTCCAAACTATCGCCATATATAATCAAGAAAATCAAACCAATAAAAGCAAACGCCGCGCCCCCCAGCGAATAGTAAAAATATTTCCGGCTTGCAATCACCGCTTCACGTGTCAGCGTCTGCATTACCAGCGGCACGGTTACCAGCGTCAATAATTCATAGAAGCAATACATGGTCAGCATATTTCCTGACATTGCAATCCCCAGCGTAACGCCATATGTTGCTGTATAAAATGAATAGAACATATTATCGTGCACGCGGCTGTTATGTTCATGTTCCATATACGGAAAGGAATACAACGTTGCCAGCGGCCAAAGTGCTGCTACAAGTCCTGCAAATACCATGCTCATACCATCTATTTTCAATGAAAAATTCAGCTTTTCACCCGCAAAATTAATAATACGGATAATCTCTGTATTCCCGCTAAGCAGCAACAGATACACAATTACTGTATTGACCAGCACATAGCCAAAAATATACAAATGCTTATATCGTTTATCCTGAAATTTAATAAAATGCAACAGTACGCCACAAATTACAGGAAGCAGTATCACTGTAAGCATCACCCATTTTGTCATTGCCCGATTCCCCCCTTCCTACAACAGCCCCGCACTAAAACTGCGGATAAAATCAATGAGCGGCATATAAAAGGGAAAAATGCCAAACACTATCGTTAACACTGCTAATATTACAATTGGCGCAAGCATTAAAATCGGTGGCTCTTTGCTTCGCTTTTTATTCTGCTGTTCCTCAAGTGCCTTATCCTTCTTTTCTCCCAGAAACCCCTGTATGCTAATCGGCAGCAAATACCCCGCCGTCAGCAGCGCCGAAACAAGTAATGCCAGCGGCGCAAGCCATGTAAACACGCCAATCCCCCCAGCCGCTTCGGCTTGCAGACTGCCCACGCCAAGATACCACTTGCTTACCAAACCACTCGTCGGCGGTATTCCGATAAGCCCCAGCGACACAACCGTATAACTCCAAAACAGCACCGGCATTTTCCTGCCAAGCCCAGCATACGCCGATACCTTTCCCTCTCCCGTTGCCGTAATCACTGCGCCGGCGAACAAAAACAGCGCGCATTTTATCATTGCATGAAATACAATATGCAGCATGCTTCCTGTAAATGCTTCTGGTGTCATTACCGCCACCCCCAGCATAATATAGGAAAGATTCGAAACAGTCGAATACGCCAGCCGCTTCTTTAGCATTTTTTCCTTATAGGCAAGCGCAGAACCCATTACAATCGTAATCACTGCAAGCGTAAGCCACACCATCTGCACCCATGTTCCGCGCAGAAATGCCGCCCCAATACAATAATACACGGTTCTTACCACGGCAAGAATACCGCCTTTTACAATAATTCCCGATAAAAAAGCCGAAGCTGGCGCGGGTGCGACCGGATGCGCCGTTGGAAGCCATGCGTGCATAGGAAAACTTCCTGCCTTAACACCAAATCCCAAAATAATGCAGAACGCCGCCACCAGCATCAATCCCGTATTGCCCGACTGTACAAGCCGATCAATATCCAACGAGCCACCTGCCACAAAATCCATCGTATCCGCATATTGATACAAAACATAAATTCCAAACAACGCCATATATGCGCCGCAAAACGAATAAAACAAATACTTTAGCGCCGCCATTATCGCCTCACGTGTTTCCTCATGAATTACTAACGGCATTGACACAAGTGTCATAATTTCATAAAACAAGTACAAGGTCACAAGATTTCCTGCGCAGCCAAGCCCCAGCAATACACCATATGTGATTAAATAAAAACCATAATATCGCTTTTCCTTTTTCTCATGCGCCATATAAGAAAAAGCAAACAAGCCAGCCAGCAAAAACACCAGTGTTACAATTCCCACAAACAACCTTCCCAGTCCATCCAGCGCGAAGTAGACTGGAATAGTATCAACCAGCCGGAATAAAACCAGTGTATCGCTTCCCACGCCGCAAAGCGCCAATACCGCCAAAGCCCCGCACAGCACCATACATGCACCTGCTGTAATACAAAGCTGTTTGCGCTGTGCGAACACACGCTCCGGTGTTGCCAGCAGACCTACTCCCAGCGCTATTGGCAGGACGATTATCAGTAAAATCAAATTTTTCATTTTTACACCCCTTGCGTGCTTTAGCACACATACCAATCAAAATTTGGAAGTGCTAAACAGCACTTTACTGGAACAATTCCAGCCCTGTTTCTATCCATGTCACAATAGGCTGTGAGCAGCAACCCAATATTATATTTAAAATAATCATACACAGCAGCACCGCATTATAAACCGGATGATTTCGGCTTTCCACCTTTTCCGGTTCTGGTTCATCCTTTTTAGAAGGTACTTTTTGAATCGGCGTATAAATCAATATCACCGTTTTCATAAAGTAAATTGCATTTAACACTGTACTAATCGCCAGACAAATAAGTGTTGGCAGCATTTTTGTCAGACTGTTGGAAACTGCTGCCTGCGCAAACAGCATTTTGCTAATAAAGCCCGAGAATAGCGGGATTCCCACCATAGAACATGCTCCAAGCGAAAACGCGATACCTGCAACCATATTGCGATAGCCGCTTCCTGTTAAGTCTACAAATTTTTTGCTGTCGTTGGAGGCGTCCGTCAACCCCACCCCTGCAATAAACAGCAGCGACTTGGTAGAAGCATGGGATAATATATGGAAAATACTTGCCACAATCCCTGCTGATGTACCAAGTCCAAAACCCATATAAATATACCCTATCTGCGCCACCGAAGAAAACGCAACCATACGCCGAATATCCTTCTCTTGAATGGCATTGACCGACCCCATAATCATTCCCAGCAAACCAAACACAAATAAAATATTAATTACTTTAGAATCTACCACAATATCAAAACCGACAACACGGTAGAATATTTTAATTAACAAAAAAATATATCCCTTAGAAACAAGGCTAGACAATATCGCCGCACTTGAAACGGTAGAATATCCATAAGCATCCGGCAGCCACGTATGAAACGGATATAGCGCACTTTTAATGGCAAGCCCCACACAGACCATACCAATTGATGCAATTATTGGCGTATTGTAAGCCCCCTGCGCATAGACTGCTGCCAAACTGTTTTTCATATTGCTCATTAACAGATGCCCCGTAATATCATAGAGGATGCAAAGCCCCAACAGCAACAGACCAGAGCCAAGCGAACTCATAATCATATACCGTGTCGCTGCCTCAATCGTACGCCCCTCATTGGTAATCATTATTAAGCCACATGCGCTGATTGTATTAATCTCCACAAAAACATATGCGGTAAACAAGTCATTTGTATAAATCAGCGCCAGCAAAGAGCTTAACAGCAGGTTGAGCATAATATAGTAAAGATTTGCCTTCGGTTCTTCAATCTCCTTATCAATATGCTCCTGACCACCCTTTATGCAAAGAAACATTACAATGCAGAAAAACAGCGCCATCCCTGCTTCCAGCACACCGGCACGGATTTCATTTCCCCAAGGTGCTGGAAAATGCCCCATCATAAAGACATAACTCTCTCCTCTGCCAATCATATAGACAAAGAATACTGCTGACATCATACTGATAACCGTTAAGATAAAGGTATTCCAAAGCCGCGCGATTCTGCGATTCATAATTGAAGTCAGCACGCCAGAACCAAGCGATAGCAAAATACTAAAAAAGGGGACATTCTGTATAAAATCCATTACATATCCTCCTTTTTCAACAGCGTCGATATCTTATCCATATCCAGCGTATGATACTTGCGATAAAGCCGGATCGTCAACGAAAGCATTAACGCCGTTACCGACACCGACACAACAATTCCCGTCAGCACCAAACCGCTGGGCACGGGATTTACATATGCCTCAACGCTTGTCACATTATCCACGACAATCGGCGCTACACGCCCCTTGATATAGCCCTTTTCTGCCAAAAACAAATAGGTCGCAGTATCCATAATATTCAACCCGATAATTTTCTTAATTAAATTTTTCTGTAAAAGCAGGTTGGAGAATCCAATACCAAACAAAATCATTGCCACCGCTTCCCCGTAATTAGTGAACAAATTCGCACCCATGTTAGAAGCCTCCTTTTCGGAACATTGCATAGAACGCGTACATTGTGCAGGCAACCACCATGCCCACACAGATATTCAACGGCAAAATTAAGCCAGAGCTTACAATATCACCGGGCGTTCCCAGCGGAATCCCTGTTTCTAAATGATGTGCGCCGCAGTAAAATGAATAGGTCTTTGCCAGACAGTAAAACAACAACGCCACAAAGCAGATTGTCTTATATGTTTTCTGTGTAAAAAACCGCTCAATCTTTTTAAAGCCATATGCATTGACATACAATATCAATCCCGATCCGATAATTGCACCGCCGGAAAAGCCGCCGCCCGGCGACAGATGCCCATTTAAAATCACATAAATACCAAAAATTATAATCATCGGCACAAGAAAAAAAGCCGCTTTTTGCAAAATAATATCATTTTTGGGCTCGTAAAGACGGTCGCTCTCCTCCTCTTTTAATTTCTTAGAATGCTTATCCGCGCGTAACAAAATAAAGACTGTACAAGTTGCAATAAACAGCACATTCGATTCGCCCAAAGTATCAAATGCCCTGTAATCCAATATCATTCCTGTGACAATATTGACAGCTCCCGTATCTTTCATTGCATCCTCAATATATTTTGCCGATACTTCATTGTTGTCGGGATTTGCTGGATTGCCCGTAGGCGGCAGGTACGACACCACATATAGCAAAATACCCATTAACACCACCACAAACAGAACCGAAACCACTTCATAAAACTTCGAAAACAACTGCAGTTTCCGATTATGTTCCGTATCATAGATTTTCTTCTTTAACAGCGCATCATCGTGAATGCGCTTGCGCTGTGCCGTAATATCTTCTTTAAACGGTTTCTGCGGTTTGAGCTCCATAGCCCCCACATAAGGGTCTTTATCTCCGCGATACCATTTTTTAATTTTATATGCCTTGGTCTTGCGATACTCCTCCTGTGACAGCAAACGGCTCATTCCTCATCACCCTCCTTCTCCTTATTCTTCTTCGTACTTTCATCATCTAACTCTACTATCGCATGAATTTTCTTTAATGTTACAAAAAACAAAATACTTGTAATTCCAGCGCCGACAGCTGCCTCTGTAATTGCCAAATCCGGTGATTCCAATAAAATCCAGATAATTGACATAATTAAGCTGTACGACATAAATATAATAATTGAATTTAGCAAGTTCTTTGAGAAACTGACCGAAATCGCACAGATAATTAAAAAAGCAAAAAGAACACATTGAAAAACTTTCATATTATAATGCTGCTCCTTTCCCTTTATTATTCTCCGGTTTCTCCTGTTTCTCCTTCTCTATCGGGAGCGCACAGTCCTTATCAAGATTTTCATTGGTTGCCACTTCAAATCGTGCCAGCATATGCGAAGCCACTGGCGATGCGATCCACAAAAACACTACCACCAGAATCATTTTTAATGATGTTAAATTCCACCCACACAAAATCACCAACCCCAGCATAGAAAGCCCAATTCCCAGCGTATCTCCCAGTGCTGCGGCGTGCATCCGGTTTAACACATAATGAAACTTAAAAACCCCAAACAATTCCAACACAAAAATAATCAATCCGCATAACAGACAGCTTGTGCCTGCCAAAAAGCGAATCCATTCAAGTACGATCATGGCGTTCCTCCTCCTCTTTTTTCTTTCGCTCCGCATAGACGCCCATATATACCTTTGTCAAAAGCGTCACAGCTAAAAATGATATCATTGCATAAATAATGCAGATATCTACAAGGTATCCTTCATCCATTTTCACTGCAAGCATTGCTATAATTACCATTGTCATTGTTCCCATCATATTGACAGCAACAATTCGGTCTGCAATTTTCGGCCCCTTTACCGCACGGATTAAACACAAAAAAACCATAAGCGCCAGCAGAATCGGCAGCACCGTCAACACGCCCTGATACGCCGCTTCCAGCGCAGCATTTCCTGTATACATATCTTTCCGCCCCTCTCTTTTATTCCATCTTGCTATACTTCTATTCCACTAAAGTTCTATCTTATTTTACTTCATGCTTATTTCGCTTCGATTTTCGTTAGCAATTTAACAAAGACAGAATCGGTTATGCCCTCCGCCAGCGTTTTATCCAGACAATGCACAGTAAAACGGTTTCCGTCGATTGCCACGGTAATTGTCCCCGGCGTCAGGGTGATGGAATTGGCTAACAGAAACTTTGCAATATCGCTTTTTAACGTTGTTTCAAATTGAATCAGAACAGGTTCTACTTCATAATTTGCTGTTGTCACAAGCCGGATCGTCGCAAAGTTCGCCGCCGCGATCTCCTTTACAAGGTAAAATATATATTCGATAATATAAACACCTTTCTTTAAAATTATCAGCTCAGACTGGGGGGTATACCCCATAAACTTACAAATAAACCAGTACATAGCCGCTGATATCACCACGCCGAACAGCAAAATTTCCACAGTGACACGCCCATTAAAAATTATCCAAAGCGCCAAAAACAACAAAAACATTTTCTGCCCCCTTTATAATTGCAAAAATTAAACTGCACTTGGAAACTATTAATAAATATGGGCTGTCGCAATAAGCTTTGATAATACCAGATATGTTATAAATCTTAGCACAGTGTTAGACTATCTTGTATCCGTTTGTCTTAATGCGACAGCCCCAATTCCTTAACAGCTCCTTAACGATAAATAATATATTTGTATATTGGATTCCCTTTCTCTGAAAAACGCTGTTCGTACTCTGTCATAATATTCCCTTGGTTTAACACTGCATCATGGTGCAGATCACGCGTAACCGCCTCCACTTGCCAGCCCGCAGGCGCGATTTCCTCCAATGCAAAGTCAAATAATGCTTGATTATCTGTCTTAAACTCCACGTATGCATCCGGCGCAAGGATTTGATGATAACGCGCCAAAAACTGCCGAGAAGGAAGCCGCCGTTTCGCGTGCCTGTCCTTCGGCCAAGGATCGGAGAAATTTAAGTAAAGCTTCGCCACCTCTCCTGTTCCAAATACCTCACAAATATCCTCCGCGTCCATTCGGATAAATTTTAAATTTGGCAGCTCTAACACTTCCATCTTCTGCACTGCACGCAAAAGCACGGTAGAATATTTTTCAATACCAATATAATTAATCTGTGGATTTTGTGCCGCAAGTGTTGTAATAAACTGCCCCTTTCCCATACCAATTTCAATATAAATTGGATTTGTATTACCAAAAACGGTGCTCCATTTGCCCTTATGCGCAAACGGCTCATGTACGACAAAACGACTCTCCGCAATTATCTCACGAGAACCAGTTACATTTCTCAACCTCATTAAGATTTTCCTCATTTCAATATATACTGCTTAACAGTTAAAATTTCCGAGTAACCTGACTACATAATGCCAGCCATATAAGTTTAACCAGTACAACATGGTAAGTTCTGGCGTTATGTAGTATAAAATAAACAGCCATATTTTTATTTTACACCCTAAACCCAACTTTGTCACAAGGAATTTGAAAATATTGGGAATTTTGAAGAAAACACAACAATTGTTGAGAAATCGCAGTATTTGTGATAATATGGAAATTAGTGTAACATAAATATATGTAATAAAAAATGGGAGCAAAAATGAAAAAACTGCGTAAACTAGCCGCTATTTCGATACTTTTAATACTGATCTTTATGGTAATCGCACTGTTTCGATATCAGAAAGAGGAAGAAATCACACTGTTTCCCGATCAATTTGAAGTCTTTTATAATGAAGCATGGAATACAATAACCCTAAAAGGTACACCCTTTCCCCATACACCGCCAAATGACATTAGGCAGATAGGGGAGCAAATAGACAAAGCCCTGGCAGGCGAAAACTATCAGACTGTCAGACTTCCGTATACTGGCAGAGTTAATTCAGATGAACGGATTATTTTTCAAAATATACTCCCCGAAGAATATGCTGGACTCACTTTAAACTTTTCAACTGCTGCAAAAGGCGTCCGTGTTATTTTAGATGAGGAACTTCTCTATGAACAAGGTTTTGAGGATAACAGTACCTACGGAAAAACGCCTGGTAGTAATGATATCTTTGTATCGCTTCCTATTGCCTTTAAGGAGGGCAAACTCTGGATTGAACTTTCGCCGCCCTATTTTAACACTACTGCAATCCTCAGCGGTGTAAAAATTGAATCGCGCGAAATGGTTGTAATTGGCGTGGTTGGAAACAATATTGCCGATATCGGCTGTTGTTTGTTGATAATTATTATGGCGATTATTATGTTTGTCCTTGCGCTGATACGTTTGTATACGCATCAGCCGCCCCGCGGTGAACTATATCTGGGGTTAACGGGATTTGCAGCAGGCATATACTGTTTTATCGGAACAGATACGCTCAGTATATTTTATGATGTGCAAGAAGCTTATGAAATGCAGGAATATTTAGTGTTACTGCTTCCACTGTTTTTAACACTCTACTTCGAGCGAAACCTACATATGGTATATCCGCGCCGTTTTTCTGCATTAATAGGCTGCACGATGCTTAATGCTGCCATTCAAATTGCACTGCATACACTTGGCATACGCTCCCTCGAAAAAATGATTAATATTTCGGCGGCAGCAATCGGCATTATCTGTGTTGTTGCCATTATCAGCCTAATACAATTTGATTACAAAAAAAGATATTATTTAACACTGTTGTCGGTTTTTTCCATGCTTGTGCTGCTCTCTGGCGGCATTGCCAATATTATTATCAATACTATTTTTAAAAATATTCACGGCAATGCAGCAGGTCAATACAGTATGACCATATTTTCCATTTCAATGGCAGTTATGCACACCTTGCAGCTTTCCAAAGAATATCGAGCAAATGCAGAAGAAAACGCACAGCTTCTACAAGATAAAGTAATCGCGGCAGAACAGCAGAATTTACAACTTGCACAAGCAAAACAAGATGCAGAAGCTGCACGGCAGGAAGCGCTTGCTGCAAATGAAGCAAAAGGCAGATTTCTTGCACATATGTCGCACGAAATACGCACACCAATCAATGCAGTTCTTGGTATGGACGAAATGATTCTGCGCGAATCCCAAGAACAAAATATTAAAGAATATGCAATGGATATCCATATGGCAGGGCAGACACTGCTCTCGCTTATCAATGATATCTTGGATTTTTCTAAAATTGAATCCGGCAAAATGGAAATTGTGCCTGTCGAATACGATATTAGCAGCCTAATCCATGATCTGGCAAATATGGCTGCACAGCGCGCTTTCGACAAAAACCTTAAACTCGAAGTTATCGTTGACAAAACAATTCCTTCCAGACTCTACGGCGATGATGTGCGCCTGCGCCAAGTGTTGACCAATATCCTTACAAATGCCGTGAAATATACACCCGAAGGCACTGTCTGGCTGCGTGTCCAATGTCAGACAACCGAAGAAGCTGCCCTGCTCCACTTTGAAGTGGAGGATACTGGAATCGGCATTAAAGAGGAAGATTTGCCTAAACTATCCGCCGAATTTGAACGAATTGAAGAAGATCGCAACCGCAATATCGAAGGGAGTGGTCTTGGCATGAGTATTACCATTCAACTTCTATCGCTGTTAGGCAGCCGCCTGCAGGTAGAAAGTATTTACGGTAAAGGTTCGAAGTTTTCCTTTACATTGGAACAGAAAATTATTGATAATACACCAATTGGGGATTTCGAATCCCGTGTCCGCCAAATTGCCGATAATTACACTTACAATACAAAGCTTTATGCACCCAACGCACAGATTTTGGTAGTGGATGACAACGCCGTGAACCGCAAGGTTCTGCGCAATCTGCTAAAGGAAACGCAGATACAGGTAGCAGAAGCCGACAGCGGTGCTGCGTGCCTTACACTGGTACAGGAAAACCATTATGATCTTATTTTCCTTGACCATATGATGCCGGAGATGGATGGAATCGAAACTCTTCATTATATTAAGGCATTTTCCGACTTTCCGTGCAAAGACACCCCGATTGTCGTCCTTACTGCCAATGCAGTGTCAGGTGCAAAAGAAAAATACCTGTCGGAAGGCTTTGACGATTTTCTATCCAAACCAATTATGCCCGAAAAACTAGAAACAATATTAAAGAAAATGCTTCCACAGTATTTACAACAGACACCGCCCCAAGAATCAGATAACAGCACAGAGCCAGATTCCGCATCCGATCTACTGGAATCCCTTCCACAAGTGGACGGTTTAGACTGGCAGTATGCATGGCTGCACCTGCCGGATATGGAACTGTTAACGTACACCGTAAAAGAATTTTATGCACAGATTGAGCCTGCTGCCGAAACGCTAGAGCGGGCTTATCACCAGATTGGTGAACCAACGCAGCTAGAGCAGTATCGGATTCAAGTACACGCAATGAAAGGGCTTGCAGCGACGGTTGGCATTTTACCGCTCTTTGGTGTGGCGAAAATATTGGAATATGCTGCAAGGGATGGCAAATTAGATGTCATATTATCTATTACAACATCCTTCTTAGAAGAATGGCGCAGCTACCGCCAGAAACTCCAAGGCGTTTTTGATATTGGAGCAGCACCATCAAAAGTTGTAACCGACGCTTCTATTATAAAGGCACTTTTGGAAATGGTACGAATCAGTATGCAGGATATGGATATTGACCAAGCCGACAAGCTTATTAACGAACTAAAAACATACGATTACCCAGAAACTATACAAGGGTTGATGCAAAAGCTTGCCGAAGCAGTTACGAATCTTGACGCAGATGAAACAGAACATACCGTCAGTCTACTCATGCAGCAAATTAATGAAATTATGGAGGAAAACAAGAAATGAAAAAAATATTATTGGTCGGAAAGCTCAATAGTGTGGTAAAAGAAACCAATCAATTTTTATCACAATACTTTCATGTACAGCTTTGTTCAGAGAATGCAGGCGTTTTAGAAGGGATGCTGAAAATCGTAAATCCTGATTTAGTCTTAATCAGCTTAATCGGCGCATATGATATCGACACCTCCATATTTTTTATGCTTAGTGACCGATACACACAAATCCCGGTTCTAACCCTCGGCACCAAGGAAGAATGCAGCAGTTTCCTAAAATACTATGAGAACAGCCAGTTTGAAAACCTTATCCGTCCCATAGAGAATACAGCGATTATGGCGGCAGTATGCCGACGCCTTCACTTAGACGACGAGGAAGTCGAACAGGAATCCACCAAAGGACAAGAGATATCTGCCCAAAAGAAACGCATCTTAGTGGTTGACGACAATGGTACTCAGCTCCGTACAATGAAAGCAATGTTAGAAGAATCCTATGAAGTCGCCATAGCAATTTCGGGCGCGCAGGCGATGACTTCTATTGGCAAAAAACGACCAGATTTAATTCTTTTAGACTACGAAATGCCTGTGTGCGACGGAAAGATGACATTAGAAATGATACGTGCAGACGATGAAATGAAAGATATTCCCGTTATTTTCCTGACCTCTGTCAATGACCGCAGCTACATTGAAGCCGTGCTGAAGCTAAAACCCGCTGGTTATTTTCTAAAGCCGCCTGTCAAAGATAGGCTGCTAAATGAAATCAATAAAATCTTAACGCCTCTCACAGACGGCGAATAAAAAATATACGCACTTTTTTAGTACAAAGGTGCGTATATTTTTTACTTTTATTTTAGTAAATAGTATACCTTTTGTCCTATTTATTTTATTTTTCGATAAACCATTACAGGTAATAATAAAATGCACAAATTTTATGATTGACATTGTCGTAAAAGTAATATACAATATAAACATAAAGGCAGCCTTTAAAAAATTAAAAATATGCATATTAACCATAGTAAAATGCAACTGGTTTTATTATTATATAATTTTATCCAAAAAAGTCGATATTTTTTTCAACATTCGCGGATAGGATTGATTATTATACTCTTTTGTATATTTTTCAATGATTTTTAAAGGAGAGAAAAAATATGAAGAAAAAGTTATTAGTTACCCTTCTTAGCGCCGCTATGACGGCATCATTACTTGGTGGATGTGGCGGCTCCGGCGATTCTGGCAATTCTTCTACACCAGCAAATTCAGACAACAGCGCAAATAATAGTGCAGACGACAGTGCAAATGCCGATAACAGTGCGGACGACAGTGCAAGCGCAGATGACGCTTCTGGTGACGCTGCCGAAGGAGAAGCACAGCCAGACGCAGTTACCACCGTAGGGCCAGATACTGGTACTCATATGGAAATGTGGTCATTTGTAGACTTACATAATGAATTTTATGCAAAGATGCTTGAGAAATGGAATGAGCAGAATCCTGACAGACAGATTCAGATTACTTTTACAACATATCCGTTTGGTGATATGCATAACAAAATGATTATGGCACTACAGACCGGCGAGGGTGCACCAGACTTATGCGATATTGAGCGCGGACAGTTCCCGAACTTCCTTCAGGGTCAGCCACAGCTTTATCCGTTAAATGATGCATTGCAGCCATATATGGGGGATTTAGTACAGTCCCGTTTTGATATTTATGCCAAAGACGGTACCTACTACGGCGCACCGACACACGTTGGCGCAACGGTAATGTTCTACAACGACGCTATTTTCTCACAATATGGAATTGACTATACAAATATTAAAACTTGGGATGACTATACCGCTGTAGCAGAACAGCTTAAAGAAGCTTCTGGCGGCGAAGTCATGATGACTGCGGTAGATACAGGCGGAACAGACTGGCTCTGGGTAACAATGGCAGAGCATGGCGAAGATTATCTTGACGCAGAAGGAAAAGCTTCCGTTCCGGCATCATGGAGCAAAATGCTGACCATGCAGCAGGGATGGATCAACGATGGCTTGGCAATGGTTTCTCCAGAAGGCCAGCTTGACACTGAGGGTGGCAGACAGGCAATTATGGACGGCAAAATTGCTTCTTTCCCAAAGGCAATGTGGTATATGAGCCGTTTCGTACAGTATATGCCAGAAGAAACAGGCAAATGGGCAATGGCTCCGTGTCCTGCATTTGAAGCAGGTCAGCCGCGTTCTGTAGGTATCGGCGGTACTGGTACAGTTGTTACCAATCAATCCGCAGATCCAGCGCTTGCAGCAGACTTTATCGCTTATGCAAAATGTTCTGAGGAAGGCTGTATCGGTATTTGGGAGAACTTAGGATTTGATGTCTGCAATACTTCCGTTTGGAGCAATACGGATATTACGCAAGATACCTCTAATCAGTATATCGCATACTTTAAGACCAATCCATTCGACGTTTTAAATGAGATTAAAGATGAGATTGGCGCAGTCAGTGTAAACGCTAACGTATTTACGCTTCAGGACTATATTAATACTACTACATTGAATAATATTATGGAGTCCGGACAGGATGTTACAGAAGCACTGCAGGAAGTAACCGACTATATGGAGATTGAACAGTAAGTGTTATACATCCGATTTCAGGAATAAACTGTTAATGATAACAAAGGAATTGCTCAGGAAGGAAAACATTCTTGGGCAATTCCGTCTATTGGGGAAAGGAGAAACTGCAGTGAAAATAAAAAAATTCTTATATTCGCAGAAGGCAGCGCCTTACGTTTTCGTACTGCCGTTTATTTTAAGTTTCGCAATCTTTTGGATTTATCCGCTGTTTAGCACAGTTAAAATGAGTTTCCAGACCATTTTGCCAGGACAAGTGGAATGGGTTGGTCTTGACAACTACACAAAGCTTTTAAAAGACAGCACATTCTTTACGGCAATTAAAAACAGTTTTACATATATGGTATGGACTTTAATCCTTTTAATTCCATTTCCCATGCTGTTTGCAGTATTAATCGACAGCAATTTAGTAAAAGCAAAAGGATTTTGGAAAGGCGTGCTCTATCTGCCTGCACTGACATCCGTAGTTATCTCTGGTATGTTGTTCCGTTTGATGTTTTCAGAATATCCAACAAGCCAGATGAATATTTTGTTACAGAAATTTGGCTTCGATGCAATTCCTTGGTTAAAACAAGGCCCTACCGCAATGTTTGCACTGCTGCTGCTTGCCTGCTGGCGCTGGACAGGTGTGAATATGCTGTATTTCCTTTCCGGCTTAAAGGGAATTGATGGCGCGCTGTATGAATCGGCTGAAATCGACGGCGCAAACGGCTGGCAGAAATTCTGGAATATTACCATGCCACTGTTAAAACCTACAACAATTTATGTACTTACTATCAGTGTTTATGCAGGACTTGCAATGTTCCTAGAATCCTATATGTTATGGAGCGGCAATACATCACCGAAAAATATTGGTCTTACAATTGTAGGATATCTATATAAACGTGGTATTGAGCGCAACCAGCTTGGATATGCGTCCGCAGTTGGTCTTGTACTGCTTGTACTGGCACTTGTTATCAATGTAGTGCAACTGATTTGCAACGGAACCTTTAAGAAGGAGGAAGACTGATTATGGGTGAAAAAAAGAAAAATAAAGGCGGCATGGTGCAAAATAATGGCGTAGGCACCGTACTAGGCACACTGTTATTTGCAGTTCTTGGCTTCTTTGTACTGTTTCCGGTTTTAGCCGGCGCATTGGCTTCCTTCCGTCCGGGCATTGAACTGCTTCGACGTGGTTTATCCATTAATCTGGACTTTTCAACCATGACGCTTAACAACTGGAAACTATTGTTTACTCCGAACCCCGATTCGCGGAAATATTTTATGTGGTTTAAAAATAGTATGATACTGACGTTAGTAACCGTTGTGCTTACGTTGATTATCTGCTATTTCGTAGCATACGGCTTATCTATGTACGAATACAAACTCAAAAACCTGCTGTTTTTCCTTGTAATCGCAACCATGATGGTACCATTTGAAATCCTAATGCTTCCATTATATCAGGAAATGATGGATCTTCATTTAATGAATACTTCTGCCGGTGTTATTCTTCCAGGGCTATGCAGTGCCTCTACAATATTCTTTTTCCGACAGTATATGATAGGCCTGCCCAAAGCGCTTTTGGATGCAGCACGAATTGACGGCGCAACCGAATATGGTATCTGCATTAAAATTATGCTGCCGATTACCAAACCTGCATTTGCATCTATGGCAATCCTCTCTACAATGGGTTCTTGGAACAATATGCTGTGGCCGATGATGGTTTTCCGTGACGCTAAGAAGTTCACACTTCCTATCGGTTTAAATACATTAATTACCCCTTATGGCAACGACTACGACTTACTGATCGCAGGCTCTATGTTTGGTATTATACCAATATTTATTGTATTCCTTTGCTTCCAAAGCTACTTTATCGAAGGTATGACTGTCGGTGCAGTAAAAGGTTAATCATTCTATAAATAGTAAGAACAGCCCGATTTATGGGCTGTTCGAATACTTTTTCCCAAAAAAGTGTGCAATTTCTATAATAAAACGTGCAAAAAAAATCTATTATCCGCTGAAATTAACAGAACACGGAATTTTTATACTCGTTTTTTTAGTATAAATCCCGAATTGTAAATATTTTCCTGAAAAGTATTGCAATATCAGTAATTCGGTATATAATGTTTTTTATCAGCTAACACAAAGCTGTTGTGCAATTCCGGAACGGATAGTACTTACGCTCCGAAATAGAAATTGTATATTATTCAGGAGGAAGTAATCATGAAATTAAAGAAAACAATCGCAACACTTACAGCAGCAACAATGGTAATGGCATCTGCTATGACAGTATGCGCTGCTGATTTTCCAAATCTCAAAGGTTCAAACACAGAGGTTTTAGTTGCAGGCGATACAAACCTGACATCTGTAGCAGGTGACTATTCATCAAGAATCGTTCGCGGTGCAGCAGTTTTGACACCGTATGAAGATGTAAAGGCAGCACTTGGCTTAAACGCAAATCAAAGACCAAGCATTGTTGTTTATGATGCAGAGGACAAGTCAAGCCCAGAAGCATTCGCAAGTTTAGATCTCGCAGTTCAAGAACTTGGTGGAGAAACTGTTGGTGCTCTTTATATTGAACTTGGTGGAAAAGAGAACGGTAAATGGATTAAGACTTCTGACGGTACAGTAACTGTTAAGGCTGGTCTTCCTAAGACTGCTGATAAGTCAAAGAGTTATTCTATTGTACGTGTAGAAGAAGACGGCGTAACAACTGTTCTTGAAGATTTAGATAATTCTGATAAGACAGTAACTTTTGAAGCAGTTTCTGGCGTAGCTACATATGGTATTGTTACCAAATAGTAACAGCAAAACAATAATAATTTGCTATATATCTAATCTTTTAATTATATAAAATCTATTAAAATGCGTTTTTCTCCTGCATTCGCCTATGGCGGTGCAGGAGTTTTTTTATGCGCTAAGAGCAGTTGGGAAATAATGCACGGGGCGTGCAGCGAGTAGCGAGGATAAAATAACCCTTGTCGAAATTTATTATATAAAAATTTACAAAAAACTCTACTTATTTTAACAAAAATAGTGTACAATCGTTAAAGAACTAATTTATACGTTATTATATATAAATCTTTAAATATATAAATCTTTAATCTGAAAGGAAAACTAGAGTATATGAACTTATCCAAGTTATTTCAAAATAAATTGCTTCTGGCACTTTCCATATCTCTGTTGTCAGTGTCTGTTTCACTTTCCAATTCTCTGCCTTGCTATGCAGAACCAGAACCCAACGAAGTTATGGAAGCCAATAAGCTGCTTCCCATACAGTCTAATGATATTGAAAACTGGCCGCAAGGCCCTGCAATCGGCGCAAAATCTGCGATTCTAATGGAAATGAACACACATACGATCTTGTATGCCAAAAATATTCACGAAAAAATGTATCCTGCCAGCACTACTAAAATTTTTACCTGCTTAATTGCAATGCAGAATTGCAGCCTCGATGAAGATATTACTTTCTCCCGCCGTGCAATCTATGATGTTCCCACCGACGGCTCTAAGCTTGGACGCGTAGACGAAGGCGATACCTTAAATATGGAACAAGCCTTGTATTCGATATTGGTTAAATCCGCAACGGAGGTGGCAAGCGCTGTCGGTGAACACGTTGCAGAAAAACTAGGCAAAGAAAAGTCGCCGGAAGCATTTGCAGAAATTATGAATGAAAAAGCCAAAAGCCTTGGCTGTTTAAACTCACATTTTGTCAATGCAAACGGACTATTTGACGAAAACCACTATACAACTGCTTTCGATTTAGGACTTATTGGCTGTGAATTTTTTAACAATGAACTGCTTTGCAAAATGTCCTCCACTTCCAGCTATCATTTTAAACTGATGCCGGACGACGAAGAAGATACTTGGATTTCTTCCAAAAACCAACTTCATAAAGGAAAGCCCTATCAATATGAATATCTGCTCGGCAGCAAAACAGGTTTTGTATCGCAATCACGCCAAACACTAGTATCCGGCGCAGAAAAAAATGGTATGAAATTGGTATGTGTAATTCTTTCCGATGAAACACCCTACCAATTTGAAGATACCATAACCCTATTCCAATATGGATTTGAAAATTTCAAGAAGCTGACTATCAGCGAAAACGAAACCAAATACAAAGTTAACAACATGGATTTATTTAGCACAGAAAATGACCTTTTCGGCGATTCCACACCCTTAATTGCAATGGATGAGGACAAGTATATTGTAGTTCCCAACACTGCAGAGTTTACAGATGCCAGTTCCACTCTTACTTACCACAATGCCAAGGAGGATGATAATTCCAACATTATCGCAACCATCCATTACACTTACTCCGATGTCCCTGTCGGCGACTGTGATATTATTTTCACCAAATCAGAAACACCCGCTTTCAGCTTCGCTCCCGAGATGCAGGGAGCTATAATGTTAGACAGCGAAAATAAACCTGAAAAATCTGGGGATACTGCTACAGATGATACCGCCGAGGACAATAACAAACAGAAAGTAATATTTATCAATGTAAAGACACTTGTAATTGGAATATTAGTGCTTGCTGGAATTGCTGTACTGATAACGGCAGCACTCTCCATTATCAACAGCTACAGCTTTACACCTAGAGGGCAAAGCAACCGGCGCAGGCGTCAGCGCAAGCACGAAAGCCGTGTCGCCAAGCGCAATGCCAGATGGCAGGCTAGAAGAACCGCACGCACAGCAAGACGCGAAATGCATAAGAACAACCGCTCATGGAAACGCCTATAACTTCGTTCGTTTCCATTTGCTGCGGATATCCTCGACTACTTCCTCCTCCACTTGTTTCATGGTTTTTACCACATAGATTTGATTATCCTCAGATTTGCGCAGCCTTATTTTCATCTTAATCATCCCGTGTGTACCGCAGCGGACAACGCTATAATAATGCTTTCCGTTGTTGGTAAACCACGGGATTTTCTTCTTTGTGCGGCAGCCACACAGATAACACTTACTTAACAATACTTCGCCATCTCTCATTGCATCAATTTTACTGGGAAATGCACGTGAAATATATTTTCCATAGTCATCAAACACGACATGAATTTCTTCTGCTCTGTTCTTGGGCAAATGATACGTATTGTAGGAATAATTGTGAAAAACTTCCTCCTGCTCAATACAAGCAAGCACTTTCGCCGTATAATAAGCATCTGCATCCGCACGATGAAAAGCATCCTCCTTCTCAATCTGCAGAAAATCAACCGCATATTTTAATGCGCGCCGTGTCTTTCGATCCTCAAATGCAATACTAAAAAGCTTCTGCACATCATAAAATGGTATAGGCTTATCCGCAAGCGGCGGCATTTGATAGTAACTCATATTTCGCTGCAATTCGGACAAATCCGTATCCCCCCATGTGCAGAATACACAGTCCTCACCGCACCACGCTATAAAATCGCGCGCCACTTCCGGAAAACTACGGCAATAATCCAACTCGTCCATACGAAGATGAATTAATTGTCCTGTTATCTGATTCATTTCATGAAATATCTGCGGCTTAATCAATTCATGAAAACAATCCACATAATTCTTTCTGCTATCTAATTTTACTGCGCCGATTTCAATAACCTCAAACAGTAGTTCATTTTTCAGCCTTGTCTTTATATCCGCCGCCTGATTCCATTCCAAGTCAAAAACAATATAATTCACTTAAATTTCTCCTATCAAACATCCCCCTTTAAGCAAATTATATTATACGATTGCCAAAAATGCCCTAAAATTTACTCAAAGTAGCCGTTTAAGTATTCCGCTGTTTCCTCAGGTACTTCAAAACTTAATGTTGTATCCGCGATTCGCACAGATACATAAGGAACTGATTTATATACAAAAATTTCACCGATATAATTCACATCTGCTTGTCCTGCATCTGCACCCTCAGACATCGGATCATCTGCACTTACAATTTCCCTTAATGAAAATGTGCCGGATTTCTCTGCCTCCTGCGACAAGGCAGACTCTTTCCATTTGCTTAATCCCAGCGTTTCCACAAAATTCTCCAGTTCTTCCTCACCCGATAATGTTTCCACAATATCCGGCGCATCATCAGGGATAATATCAATCTCGTTTACTTTGGAAAGCTCGTTGGTGTACGTTAACATTGTTTCATCCAGCTCTCCTCCCTGACATCCGCAAAAAACCAATACGCATACTGCTGCCGCTGCAAGAACTCGTTTCATAAAAATACCTCCATTTCTCTTTTCCTATCTATTCTATTATAATAGAAAATTTATATAATACTAGTATTTCTATTCCTTCCGATTTTAACCAAATTTTCTTTATAATTCCATTTTACTATTATTTCGGCAGTTAAATATCACTACAGATTGCCCCAAACAAATCTTAATATACTCTGATTCAATAGTAACACAAAACTTTCAAAAATAGAATGGGAAAATGAAAGAAAACCAGTAAGATTTCTTTTCCAATAAAAACCCTGTCAAATTTTCGCAAAACTTCACGAAATCTTTCATAGTTCTTTAGAATTTCTGCATTGTGCTTCTTATTGCTATATGCTATAATTTGTATGCTTATAATTAGATCAGGAAATAAATAGTAACGAGTCAATATTTTAGAAAGGATCGCTATTTTTAATTATGAAAAACAACCATTTTAGTAAACTAACAAAGGCACTTCTATATGCACTTTGCGGCTCTATTGCAGCGTTCTATTTATATGTAATTTATCTAGGATTTCAGCCGCGGGTATCCGATCAATATCGAGCATATTATATCGAACATACAATTCCTCAGTGGACAGGATAACGATTTTTCTGTAACAGTTCAGCCTTTTACTTCCTGTTATAAGCCTGTACCAATTTGCAGTTAAGGAGTTAGAGTCAATATGGATATAGAGTTAGAACGGACGAACCATAAAAATCGCCTGCATTATCGTACAAAAGAAAATATTAAGATATTTGCAATTGTTTTTATTCTTTTTGTTCTGTCAAGAGTGCTGCTTACATTTGCGGCTTGTGTCTATAATTATGTACATGAGGGATACACTCGAACTTGGGAGTTGTTGTATCATTATGATGCCTTGTGGTATGTGGATATTGTAGATAACGGATACCAGTCAACACCAAACAGCGGCACAGGTTATGCCAACTACGCTTTTTATCCGTTTTACCCAATAGTGCTGCGCTTCCTCAAGAATTTTCTACCTGACCGTTTTACCACCAATCAAATCGGGATTATGGTTTCAAATGTATGTGCACTCATTGCAGGGTTTCTGGGTGTGAAAACCGCCCGTCTTCGCTTTCCCAAAGATGAAGCATATTTTATGGCATTTTTGATTTTTTTTGCGCCACATACGATATATTTTTCCATGACGTATACAGAAGCAATGTTTTTAATGTTTACGATTGGATTTTTCTACTGCTGTGGACGCAAAAATTTTTTGGCAGCTTCCATCCTTGCATTTTTTGCTGCTTTTACGCGGATTGTCGGCGTGTTTTTGGTGTTTTCTCTAGTGCTTTTTATGTATGAAGCAGATTATGGCTGGGATTTCCACTGGAAAAATATTACGACTTTTATCAAAGGGATTTTTTTGCAGCCGCTGCGGTTACTTGAGATATTAATTTGCCCGCTGGGAATATTTGGATACTTTTATTATCTATACCGCTTAATGGGTGATGTATGGGCAAGCGCACATATTCAAGTAGCATGGCATAAGTCGTATGATGGGATATTGCGCACGTTATTCTACAATCTGCTGGATTCCGGAAGCGGCACATCATCACAATATTGGGCATTGTGGGCACTGTTTGGACTGGCTATGTTTATGTATCTGTGTTATAAGAAGCAGTTTGCCGCGGCTGTTTTTGGATTTCTTGCAGTAGGGCTTTCGCTTCGGACAGATGCAATCGCAATATCACGGTATATTATGGGAAATTTTGCTGTATATATCGCACTCTACGAACTATTACGCAGCCGGCAAGTCGCTAAAACGGTTGTGATTAACGCAAGTATTATTATTACAGGAATTATGTACTATATGTGGTTTAAAGGAGATTGTTACTTTATTTTTTAAATACAAAAAGGGTCTGTCGCAATAAGGTTTAATTATACAAGATATAGTATAAAATACAACACAGTACGATAATATCTTGTATCTATTTTCCTTAATGCGACAGACCCTTTATCTATTTTCTTCAATTGTCCGCTGTGCAAGTCTTAGTGCCGAAATAATCGGTACAATTAATATCCCGCAAAAAAAGTTGCTGACACCATGCAGAAAATCCCACGGAAGCCCTGCGATAATCCAAGCAATCATTTTTGAAAAACTCATACCATAAAGCAGTGCCTGCATAGGCGCATAGAGCGTTCCATACAAAAAACCATGGGCGGCACAAACTGTCATATAGACAAATGGACGGATACCTTTCGGCATTGTCCTTGGCAATAGCATTACAGCCCCCCAAAGCACTGTCCATATGTAAAGATATGAATACCACCATGACGCAAAACCGCCAAACATCCCTGTTAACAGTACATAAATATAAATCGGATACAGTGCTTTACTCCGATAAACTACCGTAAAAGCAACGATAAACACACCAATTAAATGAATATTGGGTGCAAACTCCATAATAATTTTTGAGGCATACATTACAGCGCCGAGCATTGCAAAGACAGCGATTTCCCTTGTCGTCAGTTTCACGCTTTTTCCACGCGGAAAGAATAGCTTTCCCCTTCCGTAATTGGTGTGGTATCAACGCCGCTCATGGCATATTCTCCATTGACATAAAATGCCCAATACATACCATCCGTATCATAATCGACAGTTATTCCGTTTACAGTCTTTACATAAAGCCCATATTCACTGTTATCTCCAGCAATTAATCCGACTTCCAGAAGCGCTTCCCCCACAGTTTCCTTATCCGTATGGATTTCAAATGTTGTTTCGCTGCCGTCCTTATCCACTACGCTAAACGGAAAAACTGTATTGCCCTCTCCTAGCACATTAGAGTGTTTCGCATCACTTTGCTGCACCTCTTCGTGCTGCGCATTGTCCTCCTGCGGTGCTGTGATAGTCCCTTCTGTCGTAACCGCATTACTGCTTGGCTTGTCATTGCAGCCTGTTGTAGCAAGTGCCATAGCCACCATAAGCACCATACAAAGGATGAATGACTGTAACTTTTTGTTTCGTTTCATTTTCATCTTGACTCTCCTTTGATAATTATTCCCTTTGCCTTTTACCGTATTTCCGGCGCTCGCGGTCTGCTCGGCTGCAAAGAGTCTGGCTTGTCTGGATATTTCGACTTGGCACTGTGCTGACCACCTTCTCAGATAAAATCCAATGGCATTTCCCGAAGCTGTGGCGTGCTCGGTTAGGTCATACACAAATACTTTTGTGCCTTACGGCGACGTGCTCGTACAGGATTTGCACCTGTTTCCCCAAACAATCCGAATACTATCATAATACTTTGTGATGGCAACGTCAAGAGGGATTATCGTTTCAGGTTTTGTAACAGCTCGGTCGAGTAGACATACCCCTTACAAGATATGCCCCTCACAGAACCCGGCGTGCGG